>NZ_JBEZUZ010000156.1:0-9039 GCF_040636735.1 Streptomyces sp. NPDC035033
GTCGCGGGCGTCCGGCCGCGCGGGGGCGCGGCCCGTCCCGGCGCGGCCGGATCCGCCGGCGACGTCGCCGGGCGGCCGTCCCGGCACGGCGTCGCCGTGTCCGAGGACGTCCCGGTGAGCGGGCCGGGCAGCGACCCGGCCGGGCGGCCGCCGACCGCCGGCGAGACCGCCGCGCCCCTCGGCGCGGCCCTCGCGGACGAGCGGTCGCACGGCCCGCACCGTGCCGAGCCGTCTCGCGGGGGCGGCCTCCGCCGGACGGGAGGTCGCCTCTCCGTGAGCACCGACGAACACGCCGAGCGGTTCACCCCGCTGCGGCCGCTGCTGTTCACGATCGCCTACGAGATCCTCGGCTCGGCGACCGACGCCGACGACGTGCTGCAGAACAGCTACCTCCGGTGGGCCGGCGTGGACCTCGCGACGGTGCGGGACACCAAGGCGTACCTGGCGCGGCTGGTGACCCGGCAGGCGCTCAACGCCGTGCGGACGAACGCGCGCCGCCGCGAGGACTACGTCGGACCGTGGCTGCCCGAACCGCTGCTGCTCGACGAGGGCGACGCCTCGGCCGACGTGCTGCTCGCCGAGTCGGTGTCGATGGCGATGCTCGTGCTCCTCGAAACGCTCACCCCCGACGAGCGGGCGGTGTTCGTGCTGCGCGAGGTCTTCGGCTTCGGGTACCGCGACGTCGCCGCGGCGGTGGGCAAGTCCGAGGTGACGGTCCGCCAGGTGGCGCACCGCGCCCGCGAGCACGTCCGGGCGCGGCGCAGGCGCTTCGAGCCCGCCGACGCCGCCACGACCGCGCGGATCACCGAGCGGTTCCTGGCCGCGGCGGCCACCGGCGACCTGGACGGGCTGCTCGCGCTGCTCGCGCCGGACGTCACCTGGACCGCCGACAGCGGCGGCAAGGCCACCGCCGCGCGCCGGCCGGTGGTGGGCGCGGAGAAGGTGGCCGCGGTCCTCATGCGCCTGCTCCGCCGGGAGCGGCCGGCGGAGCTGCGGATCGAGAGGGTCAACTGCAACCACGCGCCCGCCCTCGTCCTCGGCGGCGACCCCCCGGAGGGGGTCTTCCTGCTGGAGGTCGCCGACGGGCGGATCACCCACTTCTACGCCGTCCGCAACCCGGACAAGCTCCTCGCGGTGTCGGTCCCGCGCCGGATCGGCCGGTAGGGGCATCACGACGGGGCCGGGCCGGGGCCGGGGCCGGAGAGGGCCCGCCGGGCCCTCTCCGGCGCGCGGGCCGCGCCCGTGTCAGTCCTCCGCCGGCTCCAGCCGCAGCGAGATCGAGTTGATGCAGTAGCGCTGGTCGGTGGGGGTCGGATACCCCTCACCCTCGAACACGTGGCCGAGGTGCGAGCCGCAGCGGGCGCAGCGGACCTCGGTGCGGATCATGCCGTGGGAGGTGTCCGCCACCAGCTCGACGGCCTCGCTGTCCTTCGGGTCGTAGAAGGACGGCCAGCCGCAGTGCGACTCGAACTTCTCGTGCGACGTGAACAGCTCGGCCCCGCAGGCGCGACAGGAGTAGACGCCCTCGGTCTTCGTGTCCGTGTACTCGCCGCGGAAGGCGGGCTCGGTGCCGGCCAGCCGGAGCACCTGGTACTCCGACGGGGTCAGCTGCGCCTGCCACTCCTCGTCGGTCTTCTCGACCTCGTACGCCATCGTCCGTCCACTCCCTCAGTTCGCCAGGCGGGCCAGGATCAGCGGACCGAGGTCCGTGACGTCGCCCGCGCCCATGGTCAGAACGAAGTCGCCGGGGCGCGCCATTCCTGCGATCACCCCGGGGACGGCCGTCTTGTCGTGGACCGGGGTGACGTCGGCGCCGGCCGCGCGGGCGGCGTCCAGGATCAGCTCGCTGGTGACGCCGGGGATCGGGTCCTCGCGGGCCGGGTAGATGTCGAGGACGACGGAGGCGTCCGCGAGCGCCAGCGCGTCGCCCATCTCCTTGCCCAGCTCCTGGGTGCGGGAGAAGAGGTGCGGCTGGAAGACGACGAGGAGGCGGGAGCCGGCGGCGGCGCCGCGCATGGCCTCCAGGTCGGCGGTCATCTCGGTCGGGTGGTGCGCGTACGAGTCGATGACCTGGACGCCCGCGGCCTCGCCCTTGAGCTGGAGGCGGCGGCCGACGCCGGTGTAGGCGGTGAGCGCCTGGGCGAGGGCGGCCGGGTCGAGGCCGGCGCGGGCGCCGGCGGCGAGGGCCGCGGCGGCGTTGTGCGCGTAGTGGCGGCCGGGGACGGAGACGGTGAAGGTGTGCTCGGTGCCGTCGAGGGCGACGGTGACCTCGCTCCTCATCCCGTTGGGGACGATCTTGAGGACGCGGGCGTCGGAGCCCTCGCCCTCGCCGACCGTGACGATCTCCAGGTCCTCGCGGCCGGCGGCGGCGACGCGGCGGGCCAGCTCGCGGGCGCCGGCGTGCTCGCCGACGACGAGGGTGCCGCCGGGGCGGAGCTTCGCGGCGAACTTCTCGAAGGACTCGTAGATCTCGTCCATCGAGGCGTAGTTCGCGTGGTGGTCGAGCTCGACGTTGAGGACGATCGCGACCTGGGGGTCGTACTTCTGGAAGCTGCGGTCGCTCTCGTCGGCCTCGGCGACGAAGACCTCGCCGGCGCCGTGCCGGGCGTTGGTGCCGGGGCCCGCGAGGTCGCCGCCGATCGCGTACGAGGGGTCGAGGCCGAGCTCGGTGAGGGCGACGGCCAGCATCGAGGTGGTGGTCGTCTTGCCGTGGGTGCCGGCGACGGCGATCGCGGTCAGCCCGTCCATGAGGGAGGCGAGCGCGTCGGACCGGTGCACGACCGGGATGCCCAGCTCGGCGGCGCGGGCCAGCTCGGGGTTGTCGGCGCGGATGGCGCTGGAGACGACGACGGCGGAGGCGTCGTCGGCGAGGTGCTCGGCGGCGTGGCCGAGGTGGACGGTGACGCCGTGGGCGCGCAGCGCCTCGGCGGTCGGGGAGTCCTTGGCGTCGCTGCCCGCGACCTTGGCGCCGCGCTGGGCGAGGATCTTCGCGATGCCCGACATTCCGGCACCGCCGATGCCGATGAAGTGCGGCCGTTCCATGGCGGCAGGGATGGCGGGTGCCATGCGGTTCTCTCCCCGGGTGTGCGTACGACGTGACGGTCCCAGCCTAGTGGCTGGGGGCGGGCGGCCCGGGGACGCGGTGCGCGTCCCCGGGCCGCCCGGCCGCGGCTACTCGCTGTGGGCGAAGAGCTTCAGGACGGGCACGCCGACCTTGTGGCGGGCGCGGGAGGCCCAGTCGCGGTGGAAGAACTCCTCCACGTAGTGCGGGGCGGTGAGGACGATGACCTCGTCGGCCCCCGCCTCCTCGACGACGGCCTTCATCTTGTCCAGGGGGTGGTCCTCGACCACCTGTCCGACCGCTTCGCAACCCGCCTCTCTCAGGGCCCGGAGGGAGTGCTCCAGGGCGGTCTCGGCCGGGCGGCGGGCCGCCTCCCCCTCCGGTTCGTCGCCCTCGCGGGCCGCTTCCTTGAGTTCGCCCAGGGCGACGTCGTCGATGGCGCGCAGCAGTACATCGGCCTGGTCACCGCGCGGCTGCATCAGCACGATGAAGGACACGCCCTCGTCGCCGTGCAGGGTGGTGACGAATTCCACGTCCATGGACGTCAGGGGCTTCTCGATCATCAGAACGCTTGTGAACACCTCAGGAGCCCTTCTGCGGAAACCATCCTTCCCCGTGACCGCACGGGGATTGCGACTGTGATTGTGCCCAGCCGACGCTAAGCGGAACGACAAATTCCGCCGATTGTCAGATCCGACGGTAGCGGCTGAAGAGGAAGCCGTCCTGCTCCAGCAGAGAAGCCAGTCCAAAGCGTGTCGGAAGCGCGAGCGAAGGACCGTGGGCGATCCGCTGGGCGTCGCCCGCCGTCATCGTCGGGGAGAGCGTCAGGCACAGCTCGTCGAGCACCCCGGCGGCGGTGAACTGGCCGAGCAGCCGGGGCCCGCCCTCGGTGAGCTGGCGGCGCAGCCCCCGCCCGGCGAGCAGGGCGACCGCGCGGGCCGGGTCCACCGCGGCCCCGTCGCCGGCGAGCAGCACCTCGGCGCCGGCGTCCCGGGCGGCGGCGATCCGGTCGGCGGGGGCGCCGGCGCCGGTGAGCACCAGGGTCGGGACCAGCGGGGCGGCGAAGAGGGGCAGGGAGAGGTCCAGGTCGAGGGAGGCGGTGACGACCGCGATGGCCGGGGCCGGGCCCTGGCCGGCGGCGGCCCGCCGGTCCGCGAAGGCCTCCCGGGCGCGGGCGGGCCGGTACCCCTCCAGACGCACCGTTTCCGCGCCCACGATCACCACGTCCGCCAGGCCCCGGAGGGTGCCGAAGATCCGCATGTCGGTCTCGGAGGAGAGCGGCTGCGAGCGGCCCTCGTGCTGTCCGGCCCCGTCGAGCGAGGAGACCATGTTGGCCCGCAGCCAGACCTCCGCGTCCTCCGGATAGGCGTAGGCGTCGGCCAGCTCGTCGAGGGACCACTCCCGGTCGCCTCCGCCGGCGCCACTGACCTGGGTCTTCGGGGCTGTCATGTCCGTCACAGGGAAGAGCTGTCGCATCCTCGCAGTCTGGCACGGCGCTTACAGTGGGGAACTGTGTCGACCCGTGTCCCGAACGAAGCCGCCCCGCTCTCGCTGTGCTCGCGCGAGCCCCACGTCCCCGCCGACCGGCTGGTCGCGGAGATGGTCCCGCCGCCGCGCTTCGACTCGGTGCGCTTCGACACCTATCTCCCCGACCCGAACCAGCCCAGCCAGTGCGAGGCGGTCAAGGCGCTCTCCGGCTTCGCCGAGAGCCTGGGCGGGGCGCACGCGAGCGGCGGCGGGAAGCGCCGCTGGTTCGCCCGCAGGCCCGCCGCCCCGGCCGGCCCGCGCGGGGTCTACCTGGACGGCGGCTACGGCGTCGGCAAGACCCACCTCCTCGCCTCCCTGTGGCACGCCACGCCCGCCGAGCCCGCGCTGAAGGCGTTCGGCACCTTCGTCGAGCTGACGAACCTGGTCGGCGCGCTCGGCTTCCAGCAGACCGTGCGGACGCTGAGCGGGCACCGCCTCCTCTGCATCGACGAGTTCGAGCTGGACGACCCGGGCGACACGGTCCTCGTCTCCAGCCTGCTCGGCAAGCTGGTCGAGGCCGGCGTGGCGCTCGCCGCCACCTCGAACACGCTGCCGGGCAAGCTCGGCGAGGGCCGCTTCGCCGCCGCCGACTTCCTCCGCGAGATCCAGGGTCTCTCCGCGCACTTCCGGCCGCTGCGGATCGACGGCGAGGACTACCGCCACCGGGGCCTGCCCGAGGCCCCCGCGCCCCACTCCGACCAGGTCGTCACGGAGACCGCGTACCGCGTCCCGGGCGCCTCCCTGGACGACTTCCCGCACCTCCTCGAACACCTGGCCAAGGTCCACCCGAGCCGGTACGGCGCCCTCACCGACGACCTGACGGCGGTCTGCCTCACCGACGTGGGCCCGGTCCCGGACCAGTCGACCGCGCTGCGGCTGGTCGTCCTCGCCGACCGGCTCTACGACCGCGAGATACCGGTCCTCGCCTCCGGACTGCCGTTCGACAAGCTGTTCAGCGAAGAGATGCTGAACGGGGGGTACCGCAAGAAGTACTTCCGCGCCATCTCCCGGCTCACCGCCCTGGCGCGGGACGCAAAGGGGCTCGTGGCGCAGTAGGTTGGGGGCCATACCCGATCGAAAGGGAACCACCATGGCCACCGTCCGTCACGCCCACACCGTCTGGCAGGGCGACCTCTTCAAGGGCTCCGGCGTCGTCACCCTCGACTCCTCCGGTCTCGGCTCGTACGACGTCTCCTGGCCGGCCCGCGCCGAGGAGCCGAACGGCAAGACCAGCCCCGAGGAGCTCATCGCCGCCGCGCACTCCTCCTGCTTCTCGATGGCCTTCTCCAACGGCCTGGCGAAGGCGGGCAACCCGCCCACCCGCCTGGAGACCAAGGCCGACGTCACTTTCCAGCCGGGTGAGGGCATCACCGGCATCCACCTCACCGTGCGCGGCGAGGTGCCCGGTCTGGACGAGGACCAGTTCCGGTCGCTCGCCGAGGACGCCAAGAAGAACTGCCCGGTCAGCCAGGCCCTCACCGGCACGACGATCACCCTGACGGCCGAGCTCGCCTGACCCGGCCCCGGGCCGTCGCCCGGGGGGCGGAATTGGGCCAACCGGGGCTCCGTGGACCCGCGTCGTGGCATCACGCCCATCCGTGCGTGGTACACAGCGGGTCCACACCTGTCTCCGGCGGGAAGGCCGTCCCATGTCCGTGACACGACGTCAGATCCTGGCCCGCACCGGCGCGTCCGTCGCCGGCATCGCCTTCACCGGCGCCCTGGCCGACCTCTTCGCCGCCGGCCCCGCCGCCGCCGAGCCGCGCGGCGGCTACGGCCCGCTCCTCCCCGACCCGGACGGCCTGCTCGACCTCCCCGCCGGCTTCTCCTACCGGGTCCTCTCCCGCGAGGGCGACCCGCTGCGCTCCGGCGAGGGCCTGGTCCCCGGCCGCTGCGACGGCATGAGCGCCTTCGCCGCCCCGCGCGGCGGGGTGCGGCTGGTCCGCAACCACGAGAACCGCCCCGACGCCGCCCACGGCGTCCCGCTCGTGCCCGGCCTCGTCTACGACCGGGGCGGCAGGGGCGGCTGCACCGTCCTCGGCCTCGACGCGGACGGCGAGGTCCTCGGGGGCGCCGCCGGGGAGCGGGTCGGCATCGCCGGCACCGCCGTCAACTGCGCGGGCGGGCCCACCCCTTGGGGCACCTGGCTGACCTGCGAGGAGACCGAGGACAGGGCCGGGACCAAGGGGTACGAGAAGGACCACGGCTTCGTCTTCGAGGTGGACCCGGCCGACCCGCACCGCACCGGGGCCGTCCCGCTCACCGCCCTGGGCCGCTTCGCCCACGAGGCCGTCGCCGTGGACCCGTACAGCGGGATCGTGTACGAGACGGAGGACGCCTTCGAGCACCCCTTCGGCCTCTTCTACCGCTTCCTGCCCGAGGCCCCGCTCGGCGGCACCGGCGCGCTGCGCGCGGGCGGCACCCTGGAGGCGCTGCGCGTGCCCGGCGTCCCCGACCTGTCGGTGGTCCAGGAGGCCGGGACGGTCTTCGGGGCCGTCGAGTGGGTGCCCGTGCCGGACCCGGGGGCGACCGGGACGCCGATCCGCTTCCAGGACTTCGGCCGGGGCGGGATCACCCACGCGCAGAAGCTGGAGGGCTGCTACTGGGGCGGCCGCTGCGTCTACTTCGTCTCCTCCTTCGCACGGGCCTCCGACGGCTCCGGCGCCACCCACTTCGGACAGGTGTGGAAGTACGAGCCGCACGCCCGCCGGCTCACCCTCGCCGTCGTCTTCGGCCCCGACACCGACGTCCGGCTGCCCGGCGAGTCCCCCGACAACATCTGCCTGGCGCCCTCCGGCGGCCTGATGGTCTGCGAGGACGGCGGCGGCGCGCAGCACGTCCTCGGGGTGAGCCGGCGGGGCGAGGTGTACGCGGTCGCCCGCGGCCGGCAGGACATCGGCGCGCCCGGGGCGCCCGAGTGGGGCGAGTTCGCGGGCGTCACCTTCTCCCCCGACGGCCGCACGATGTACGTGAACTGCTACGAGCCCGGCACCACCTTCGCCGTCACCGGCCCCTGGCGCTGACCGGCGGACGGCGTCCGCCGCCCGCTCCCCGACGGGTGACGCCTGACGGGTGACGTGGTCCGCCGTGCCCCGGGGTGCGGCGGCGGACCTCCGGGAACGATCGGATAGCTTCCGTTCGTGACCATTTCTGTACGTAAAGTGGCGGCGCTCGCTCTGCTGGGCGCCGCCCTCGTCGGCTGCGGCGGGGGCGCCGGCACGCCTTCCTCCTCCGTGGCCCCCTCCACCGCGGCCCCCGCGGCCCCGGCACCCCCCTCCGCCGGGGCGGCCGCGGGGGCGACGCCCGGGGCGACCGCCGCCGCCGGCGCGGGGCCCGCGCCCGCCGCGCCGCCCACGATGGCGCCCGGCCCCCGGGGCCGTACCCCCGTCTACGAGCGGCGGACCGGCCGGAGCGCCGAGAAGGTCGTCGCGCTCACCTTCGACGCCGACATGACCGCCGACCAGGGCCCCCGGGCGGCGAGCGGCGAGCGCTTCGACAACCCGGAGCTCATCGCGACCCTGCGCCGGCTGGAGGTGGACGCGACGGTCTTCATGACCGGCCGCTGGGCGGAGGAGTACCCCGACCAGGCGAAGTCGATCGGCACCGACCCCCGCTTCGAGATCGCCAACCACTCGTACAGCCACTACGCCTTCGCCGAGCCCTGCTACGGCCTGCCGGCGGTGGCCGCGCCGGACATGGCCTCCGACGTGCGGCGCGCCTTCGACTCCTTCCGGGACGCCGGGGCCGTCAACGTCGTGCCGTACTTCCGCTTCCCCGGCGGCTGCTACGACGACGCCGCCCTGCACGCGCTGGCGCCGGCCCGGGTCACCGCCGTGCAGTGGGACGTGGTCGGCGGGGACGCCTTCGCGAAGAACCCGGACGCGGTGGCGGAGCAGGTGCTGTCCGGGGTGCGGCCGGGTTCGGTGGTCGTCCTCCACTGCACCCGCTCCGCCGCGCCCGCCACGGAGCGGGCGATCCGCCGGATCGTCCCCGAACTCCGGGCCCGCGGCTACCGCCTCGTGAAGGTGTCCGAGCTGATGCGCGCGGGCTGAGCCCCGCGCGCCCGGGGCGCCGGCCGCGCGGGGGTCAGCCGGAGCAGGCGGTGCGCTGGGCCTCCTGCCACTCGCAGACCGGGCAGAGCACGATCCCCTTGACCGACTCCGCGTACTCGGTCGGCTCCAGGCACAGCACGCAGCGCGCGAACGGCCCCTCCGCGGCCTTCGGCGGGCGGGGCGCGGGCTCGGGGGCGCAGAAGGCGCCGGATTCCGTGGTCATGTCACCGAGGCTACTCCGGCCCGCGGGCCCGGGCCCGCCCTCACTCCAGCCGGGCGGTGGCCCGGCAGGCCGCCGCCGCGGGCGCGGGGGCGCGGTGCGCGGCGGCGGCGCACGCGGCCCCCCGCGCCCGCGCGGGCCCCGCGGCGGCGACCCCGGCCGGGACCGCGAGCTGCGCG
>NZ_JBEZUZ010000157.1:0-8993 GCF_040636735.1 Streptomyces sp. NPDC035033
CCCTCGCCCTGGGCGAGGTGGAGCCCCCGCGGCACCTCCTGGACCGCCACTTCACCCGCAAACACGGCCCGGATGCGTACTACGGCAACCCGGCTTCCGGCTGACAGCGACGGTGCGGCCGCGGGAGCCCGAGCGCCGACGACCGCCAGGCCCCGCCCCGTACCGCGTACCGAGAGCACGACGACCCCAGCACCGTTCACCTCAAGGAGAGCCGCCTTGCGCCCACGCAACCGCATCACCAGAAGGACCGGTGTCGTCACCGGCGGTCTGCTCGCCACCTCACTGGCGGCCGGCCTCCTCGCCCAGACCCCGGCGGCGGCGGACCCCGCCGTCACCGACTACACCCTCTCCGTCGACGCCGCCGGCACGGGACCGGCGATCGACCCCACCCTGTACGGCGTCTTCTTCGAGGACATCAACAACGCGGCCGACGGCGGTCTCTACGCCGAGCTCGTCCAGAACCGCTCCTTCGAGTTCGGCCCGGTCGACAACCGCTCCTACACCCCGCTGACCGCCTGGCAGCAGACCGCGTCCGGCGGCGCCACCGGCTCCCTCGCCGTCGTCGACGACGCCGAGCGGCTGAACGAGCGCAACCGCAACCACCTGCGGGTCGACCTCACCGGCACGGGCGGTACCACCGGCCGCTTCGGCATCGTCAACAGCGGCTACGGCGCGGGCATGGCCCTCAAGGAGGGCAGAAGGTACGACTTCTCTGTCTGGGCGCGCACGGACGACGCGGCCGGCACCCGCCTCACGGCCGAACTGCGCACCGCCGACGGCACCGTCCTGACCGCGCCGCTCGGCATCACCGTGCGCGGCGACCGGTGGACCAAGTACACCGGCACGCTCGTCCCCAGGGTGACCACCACCGCCGGACGGCTCGCGGTGACGGCCGCCGGCTCCGGGACCCTCCGCCTCGACATGGTCTCGCTCTTCCCCCGCGACACCTACAAGGGCCGCGTGAACGGGCTGCGCAAGGACCTCGCCGAGAAGATCGCCGCGTTGAACCCCGGCTTCCTCCGCTTCCCCGGCGGATGCCTGGTCAACACCGGCAGCCACCACGCCTACGAGGCCCCGAACTGGGAACGCCGCCGCTCCTACCAGTGGAAGGACACCGTCGGCCCGGTCGAGCAACGGGCCGTCAACGCCAACTTCTGGGGATACCACCAGAGTTACGGCCTCGGCTACTACGAGTACTTCCAGTTCGCCGAGGACATCGGGGCGATGCCGCTGCCCGTCGTGCCCGCCCTCGTCACCGGCTGCGGGGAGAACCAGGCCACCGACGACCCGGCCCTCCTCAAGCGGCACATCCAGGACACCCTGGACCTCATCGAGTTCGCCAACGGCCCCGTCACCTCCACCTGGGGCCGCAAGCGCGCCGAGATGGGCCACCCCAAGCCCTTCGGCCTGACCCACCTCGGCGTCGGCAACGAGGAGAACCTGCCCGACGCCTTCTTCGCCCGCTTCACCGAGTTCCGCAAGGCCATCGAGGCCGAGCACCCCGAGATCACGCTCGTCTCCAACTCCGGCCCCGCCTCCTCCGGCGCCACCTTCGACCGCCTGTGGGAGCTCAACCGCCAGGCCGGCGTCGCCATGGTCGACGAGCACTACTACAACTCCCCGCAGTGGTTCCTGGAGAACAACGACCGCTACGACTCCTACGACCGCAGCGGCCCCAAGGTCTTCCTCGGCGAGTACGCCTCCCGCGACAACCGCTTCGCCAACGCCCTGTCCGAGGCGGCGTTCATGACCGGCCTGGAGCGCAACGCCGACGTCGTCAAGCTCGCCTCCTACGCTCCGCTGCTGGCCGACGTGGACAAGAACCAGTGGCGGCCCGACATGATCTGGTTCGACAACAACCGCTCCTGGGGCTCCACCAGTTACGAGGTCCAGAAGCTGTTCATGAACAACACCGGCGACCGGGTCGTGCCGAGCCGCGCCTCCGCCACCCCCTCCGTCTCCGGCCCGATCACCGGCGCGGTCGGCCTGTCGACCTGGGCCACCAGCGCCGCCTACGACGACGTCGAGGTCACCGCGGCGAACGGGACCACCCTGATGAAGGACGACTTCTCCGCCGGTGCCTCCCGGTGGACGCCGGCGGCCGGCCGCGGCACCTGGGCCGTCCAGGACGGGGCGTACGTCCAGACCGACGAAGCCGCCGAGGACACCCTGGTCACCGCGGGCGACCCGGGCTGGCAGGACTACGACCTGAAGGTCAGGGCCACGAAGAAGTCCGGCAAGGAAGGGTTCCTGATCGCCTTCGGCGTACGCGGCACCGGAAACCACTACTGGTGGAACCTCGGCGGCTGGGGCAACACCCGGTCCGCCGTCGAGAAGGCCGTCGACGGGGGCAAGCAGACGCTGCTGGAGAACCCCACCACCATCGAGACGGGCCGCACCTACGACATCCGCGTCCAGGTGCGGGGCCGGCAGGTCACCCTCTACCTCGACGGGCGGAAGTGGGGTTCCTTCACCGACGACAAGGCCGCCGAGCCCTTCCGCCAGGTGGTGACCAGGGACAAGGGCGATCTGATCGTCAAGGTCGTCAACGCCCAGGCGGCCGCGGCCCGTACGACCATCGACCTCGGCACCTCCCGGGTCGCCCCGACGGCCCGGCTGACCACCCTGGAAGGCGCGCCGGACGCGGTGAACGGCGCCGACGCCCAGCCGATCCGGCCGCGCGAGTCGACCCTGGAGGGCATCGGGCGGACCTTCACCCATACCTTCCCCGCCCACTCGGTCACCTTCCTGCGCGTCAGGAGCAGGTAGCAGCAACCGGCGGCGCGGCGCACCGCCGTGCCGACGTCCCCGCCGGAGAGGACGACCGTCCTCTCCGGCCGCCCGCCCACGCGGCCCGCGGCGAGGGGACCGACGCCCCGTTCGAGGGCTTCGGTGCTCTCCGCACGCTCCGCGGGCCCCGTGGACGCCACACCGCGGGCCGCTCACTGTCGCCGTTCGCACGCGCGACAGCCGTCCGCCATGCCGAACCCGCCCTTCCCGTCGCGTTGTCGAAGGAGATCTTCCATGAACGTCGGGCGCACCGTCCGCCACCGGACCGCGGCACTCCTGGCCGCCGGTGCCGCGACCCTCGCCTGCCTGGTCCCCACGGCGTCGGCCGCTCCGGCGGCCGCCTACCCCGATCCGCTGCCCGTCACCGGTGACGTCGTCGTCCACGATCCGGCGGCGATCCGGCTCAAGGACGGAACCTACGTCGTCTACTCCACGCACGGCGGCCTCGAAGCGCGCACCTCGCGGGACGGACGCCACTGGGAGCGGGCGGGGTCCGCCTTCACCACGCTCCCCGCCTGGTGGCGTTCCTACTCCGCGGAGAGCGACCCCTGGGCCCCCGAGATCGTGCACCGCAAGGGCCGCTACTGGCTCTACTACGCGGTCTCCTCCTTCGGCTCGAACCACTCCGCCATCGGGCTCGCCACCTCGCCCAGCGGCCGGCCCGGCACCTGGACCGACCACGGGCAGATCTTCGCGAGCGACACGGCGGACCCCTACAACGCCATCGACCCGGGCATCGTCGAAGGCGGGGGCCGGCTCTGGATGTCCTTCGGCTCCTACTGGACCGGCATCCGCATGGTGGAGCTGGACGACCGCACCGGGCGCCCCCTCCCCGGGGCCCCCGTCCACCACCTGGCCACCCGGCCCGACGCCCCCTACGCCGTCGAGGCGCCGTACGTCGTGCGCCGGGGCGGCCACTACTACCTCTTCGTCTCCTACGACCGCTGCTGCGCGGGCGTCGACTCGACCTACAACATCCGCGTCGGCCGTTCCACCTCGCCGACCGGCCCCTACACCGGACGCGACGGCAGGCCGATGACGCGGGGCGGCGGCGACCTGCTGCTGGCCGCCCACGGCAGGTACCTCGGACCCGGCGGACAGTCGGTGCTCCGCGACCGCGGCCGGGACGTCCTCGTCCACCACTACTACGACGCCGAGGACCAGGGCACTCCCAAGCTCGGCCTCACCCCGCTCTCCTGGAGCGCCGACGGCTGGCCGGTGCTCGCCCGTTGACGGCGACCGCCCGCCTCTCGCGCCCCAGCCCCACGAAAGGAAGCCATGACCTCCGCTCCTGACCACGTCGCCCGGTTCACCCTCGATCCGGCGTTCACCGTCGGCGAGGTGAACCCCCGTCTCTTCGGCTCGTTCGTCGAGCACCTCGGCCGCTGCGTCTACACCGGCGTCTTCGAGCCCGGCCACCCCTCGGCGGACGAGGCGGGCCTGCGCACCGACGTCCTCGACCTCGTCCGCGAGCTCGGCGTCACGGCCATCCGCTACCCGGGAGGCAACTTCGTCTCCGGATACCGGTGGGAGGACTCCGTCGGGCCCGTCGAGGACCGGCCCCGCCGTCTCGACCTCGCCTGGCGCTCCACCGAGACCAACCGCTTCGGGCTCAGCGAGTTCATGGCGTTCCTGAAGAAGGTCGGCCCCGAGGCCGAGCCCATGATGGCCGTGAACCTCGGCACCCGGGGCGTGGCCGAGGCCCTCGAACTGCAGGAGTACGCCAACCACCCCGGCGGGACCGCACTCTCCGACCTGCGGGTCGCCCACGGCGACAAGGAACCGTTCGGCATCCGCCTGTGGTGCCTCGGCAACGAGATGGACGGACCGTGGCAGACCGGCCACAAGACGGCGGAGGAGTACGGCCGGCTGGCGGCCGAGACCGCGCGCGCCATGCGCCAGATGGACCCGGACCTCGAACTCGTCGCCTGCGGCTCGTCGAGCCAGGCCATGCCCACCTTCGCGGCCTGGGAGGCGAAGGTCCTGGAGGAGACCTACGACCTCGTCGACCACATCTCCCTGCACGCCTACTACGAGGAGAAGGACGGCGACCGCGACTCCTTCCTCGCCTCCGCCGTGGACATGGAGTCGTTCATCGAGAACGTGGTCGCCACCTGCGACCACATCGGCGCCCGGCTGAAGTCCAAGAAGAAGATCAACCTCTCCTTCGACGAGTGGAACGTCTGGTACCAGAGCCGCTTCGAGGCGGAGGCCGCCGAGAACCCGCTCGACTGGCCGGAGGCCCCCCGCCTCCTGGAGGACAGCTACTCCGTCACCGACGCCGTCGTCTTCGGCTCGCTGCTCATCGCCCTGCTGCGGCACGCCGACCGGGTCACGGTCGCCTGCCTCGCCCAGCTCGTCAACGTCATCGCCCCGATCATGACCGAGCCCGGCGGCCCGGCCTGGCGGCAGACCACCTTCTACCCCTTCGCCCACGCCGCGCGCCACGGCCGCGGCGAGGTCCTCGACGTGCGCGTCGACTCGCCCACGTACCCCACCGCCGTCCACGGCGACGTGCCGCTGCTCCAGGCCACCGCGGTACGGGACCCGCGGACCGGAGCGGTCACCGTCTTCGCCGTCAACCGCTCGCAGGACCGCCCCCTGCCGCTGCGCGTCGCGCTGGGCGGCATGGAGCTCGGCGAGATCGTCGAGCACACCGTCCTCGCCGACGCGGACCCGGACGCCCGCAACACCCTCGACGAGCCGGACCGCGTCACGCCCCATCCGGGCGAGGGAGCCGTCCTGGCCGGCTCCGCGCTGAGCGTCACGCTCGAACCGCTGTCCTGGACCATGATCCGCCTGGCCTGACGGGCCGCCCCGCAGGAAAGCCGCCTTCGGGCGGTTCCCCACCGGAGGGCGGCCGACAGCCGCCCTCCGCCGCACCCCGGGAAGACGAGCCGCAATGCAATCACCCCATCCCAGCCGGCGCCGTGTCCTCGCCGGCTCCCTGAGCGCCCTCGCCACCGCCGGCGTCCTCGCGTCGACCGCGAGCTGCGCGGCGCCCTCGGCCGCCGCGTCCGGCCGCACGAGGCTCAGGTTCTGGCACCTCTTCGGCGGCGGCGACGGCGTCAACATGCAGACGATGCTGGACGCCTTCCGCGCCGCCCGTCCGGACGTCGAACTGGAGGCCACCACCCTCCAGTGGGGCGCCCCCTACTACACCAAACTCGGCATGGCGGGCGCCGGAGGCCGCGCGCCGGAGGTCGCCGCGCTCCACATGGCACGGCTGGCCGGCTTCGGCCCCGGCCGGCTCGTCGACCCCTTCGACCTCGACCTGCTCGCCGAGGCCGGCGTCCGCCCGGAGGACTTCCCCGAGGACCTGTGGCGGCGCGGACGGATCGACGGCCGCCAGTACGCCGTCCCCCTCGACACCCATCCCCTCGTGCTCTACTACCAGACCGACATCTGCCGGAAGGCCGGCCTGATGGACGGGAAGCGCCTCAAGCCCATCGAAGGGGCCGCGGAGTTCACCGAGGCCCTGCGCGCCGCCAAGAAGGTGACCGGCGCGGCCGCTCTCGTCACCGAGACCCTCGGCCCCGACTGCATCACCCCCTGGCGCCTCTTCTCCACCTTCTACTCCCAGACCGGCGGCACCGTCCTCACCCCCGACGGCAAGGGGCTGGCCCTCGACGACGCCAAGGCCCTGCGGGTGCTCGAGTACATGGCCACCCTCGTGGACGAAGGGCTGTGGACGCGCCGCGCCGACTACGGCGCCTCCGTGGGCATCTTCAACCAGGGGCGGACGGCGTTCCACCTCAACGGCGACTGGGAGGTCACCACCTTCCGCACGGGAGGGATCCCCTTCTCGATGGCGCGGGTCCCCGCGCTGTTCGGACGGGCTACGGCGCAGGCCGACTCGCATGCGTTCGTCCTGCCCCACCAGCGCCGCCGCGACACCGCGACGGACCGGGCCGCCTGCGCCTTCGTCGCCTGGATGCTGAAGAACTCCGTCGAGTGGGCGGCGGGCGGCCACGTACCGGCGTACCGGCCCGTCCTCTCGGATCCCGCCTAC
This sequence comes from Streptomyces sp. NPDC035033, assembly GCF_040636735.1. NCBI lineage: Bacteria > Bacillati > Actinomycetota > Actinomycetes > Kitasatosporales > Streptomycetaceae > Streptomyces > Streptomyces sp. NPDC035033. Next base: position 6,803 of record NZ_JBEZUZ010000157.1, read on the forward strand.
CTCGCGCTCGACCCCCAGTCCGCCTACCGCGACGTGATCGACGACGTCGTGCTCGACGAACCGGCCTGGTTCGCCGGCTCCGCCTCCCGGATGTGGATCGAACTCGGCGAGGTGTTCTCGACGCTGCTCACCGGCTCCCGCACCCCCCGCGAGGCGCTCTCCGAGGCGAAGCTCCGGCTCGGACGCCTCCTCGACACCCGCAACCCCCTTCCCGGAGTCGCGTCATGACCACGCTCACCCCCGCCGCCCCGGCCCCCTCGGCCTCCGGAGCGGGCCGCGACGCCGTCACGGCGCGCTCCCGGGCCGTCCGCGGGAAATGGACCGAGCACGGCCTGGTCTTCGTGGCCCCCTTCCTGGTCGTCTACGGCCTCTTCCTCGTCTGGCCGCTCATCAGCGGCCTCGGAATGAGCCTGACCAGCGAGAACATCACCGGCACCGAGGCGGAGTTCATCGGCCTGGACAACTACGCGGAGGCAGTGGCCGACCCGCAGATGTGGTCCTCGCTGTGGAACACCGTCTGGTTCACCGTGCTCTCCACCCTCCCGCTCGTGCTGGTCGGACTCGTGCTCGCCCTGCTCGCCCACCAGCTGCGGGTCGTGCAGTGGCTCTGGCGGATCAGCTGGTTCGCGCCCTTCCTGCTGCCCTCCGGCGTCGTCTGCATGCTGTTCGCGCAGATGATCTTCCCGCCGGGGTTCGGGCTCGCCGACCAGCTCCTCGCCTCCGCCGGGCTCGAACCCGGCATCGGCTGGCTGAGCGACGAACGCTACGCGATGCTCTCCATCGTCCTGACCACGGTGTGGTGGACGGTCGGGTTCAACTTCCTGCTCTACCTCGCGGCGCTCCAGGCCGTGCCGCAGCACCTGTACGAGGCGGCCGAGCTCGACGGCGCCGGCCCGTGGCGACAGCTCCTCCACATCACCCTGCCGCTCCTGCGGCGCACCACCGGACTCGTGCTCGTCCTCCAGGTGCTCGCCTCGCTCAAGATCTTCGACCAGGTCTACCTCATGACCGGCGGAGGGCCCGACGACTCCACCCGGCCGATCCTCCAGTACGTCTACCAGCAGGGCTTCACCGGCTACCGGATCGGCTACGCGTCCGCCGTCTCCTACATCTTCTTCGCCCTCATCCTGATCGTCTCCCTGGTCCAGCCCGTGCTGGCCCGGCGTAAAGAGGAGGCCGGCACGTGAGCCTCGCCGCCGTCCGTGACCACACCGCCCGATCGACCCGCGCCGGCAGCCGCCGGCCCCGCTGGACCGCGGGCAGGCTCTCGCTGCTCGCCGCGGCGCTCGTCCTGGCCGCCGCCTGGCTGCTGCCCCTGCTCTGGGCCGTCGCCACCTCGCTCAAACCGGAGGGGGAGACGACCAGGACACCGCTGGAGTGGATCGGCTCGCGGATCACCTTCGAGGCGTACGCCAAGGTGTGGGAGTCGGGCAACCTGCTGCGGTGGACGGTCAACTCCCTCGTCGTCTCCGGCCTCACCACCCTGCTCACCGTCGTCCTGTGCGCCATGGCCGCCTACGGCTTCACCCGGACCGCGTTCCGGGGACGCAGGCTCCTGTACGGCCTCGTCCTCGCCGGGATCATGGTGCCGCCCCAGGTCCTCATCGCACCGCTGTTCACCCAGATGGTCCGCATGGGGCTCGTGGACACCTACTGGGGAGTGATCCTGCCCCAGGTCGCCGTCCCCGCCATGGTGTTCATCCTGGTGAAGTTCTTCGAAGGGGTGCCCAGAGAACTGGAAGAGGCCGCCTTCGTCGACGGCGCCGGACGCTGGCGGGTCTTCTGGACGATCGTCATGCCGCTGTCCCGGCCGGTCCTCGCGGCGGTCGCGATCTTCACCTTCATCTCCACGTGGAACAACTTCCTGTGGCCGTTCCTCGTGACCACGGACCCCCAGGCCATGACGCTCCCGGTGGGGCTGGTCAACGTCCAGTCCGGCTTCGGCGTCCGGTACGCCCAGATCATGGCCTCCCTGGTGATCGCGGGCCTTCCCCTGCTGCTCGTCTTCGCCCTGTTCCAGCGGCAGATCGTCCGGGGCATCGCGCACACGGGTCTGGCCGGCCAGTGAACCCGCCGTGGTGGGGGGGGGCCGGGCCCGCCCGCGGGCCCCCGGCCCCCCCCCCCGCCCCCCCCCCCCCCCCCCCCGCGGCCCGGGGGGGCCCCGGGCGCGGGGGGGGGGGCGCGGGCGGCC
>NZ_JBEZUZ010000158.1:0-8656 GCF_040636735.1 Streptomyces sp. NPDC035033
GCAAGCTCGCGGCGCCGCCGGAGACCGACCCGCCGGCCCCGGCCGCCGGGCCCGCTCCCTCCCCGCTTCCGGCCACCGCCGCCGGGGCCGTACCCGCGTCCGCACCGGAGCCGCTCGGCCTCCCGGCCGTCGCCGGGTCCGAGGGGCGGGGGCGCGCGTACGCGATAGGAGCGCCCGCCGAGGGTTCCGCCGAGGGGCCCGAGCCGCTCGACGGGCCCGGTGGCGCGGTCGAGGTCGTCAACCGGCCCGCGCCGCTGCCCGTCGACGACGAACTGCCGCCGGAGCCGCTCGACAACCCGCGCCGGCTGCTCGTCTGGCCCGCGCCGGACGTGTCCACCCAGCAGGCTCTGAGCGACCGCGGCTACCGGCCGGTGATCGTGCACTCCCGCGAGGAGGTCGACGCGCAGATCGCCGCCTTCCCGGCCGCGCTCTTCGTCGACCCGCTGACCGGGCCCATCACCCGGACCGCGCTCCAGTCGCTGCGCCAGGCGGCCGTCGCCGCCGAGGTGCCGGTGCTGCTCGCGGCCGGGCTCGGGCAGGCGGGCCGGGAGGAGGCGTACGGCGCCGATCCCGCCGTCCTGCTCAAGGCGCTCGCGCCGCGCGACAGCGAGCAGCACCCCTCGCGGGTGCTGGTCATCGAGGAGAACGAGCACATCGCGAACGCCCTCTCCGCCACCCTGGAGCGGCGCGGGATGCAGGTGACGCGGGCGGCCACGGACACCGAGGCGGTGGCGGTGGCCGGCGAGCTCCGGCCGAACCTGGTGGTCATGGACCTCATGCAGGTGCGCCGCCGGCGGGCCGGGATCATCGACTGGCTGCGGGCGAACGGGCAGCTCAACCGCACCCCGCTGGTCGTCTACACCTCGGCCGACCTCGACGGGGAGAAGCTGCCGGAGCTGTCCTCCGGCGAGACGGTCCTCTTCCTCGCCGAGCGCGCCAACAGCCCCGAGGTCCAGGCCCGGATCGTCGACCTGTTGGCGAAGATCGGCACCAACTGAGAACGGGGGAGGGCCGTCACGGCCCTCCCCCGCTCCGCTCCGCGCGTCAGAGCCGGGTGACGTCCAGCTCGCCCTCCGCGTACTGCCTGCGGATGACCTTCTTGTCGAACTTGCCGACGCTGGTCTTCGGGACCGCCGGCACGATCGCCCAGCGCTCCGGCAGCTGCCACTTGGCGATGCCGCCCTCGGTGGCGAGGAAGTCCCGCAGGGTCGCGTAGTCGGCGGTCTCGCCCTCCTTGAGGACGACGGTCGCGAGCGGGCGCTCGCCCCACTTCTCGTCGGGGACGGCGACGACGGCGGCCTCGGCGACGGCCGGGTGGGCCATGATCGCGTTCTCCAGCTCGACGCTGGAGATCCACTCGCCGCCGGACTTGATGACGTCCTTGGCGCGGTCGGTGAGGGTGAGGTAGCCGTCGGGGCTGATCACGCCGACGTCACCGGTCTTGAGCCAGCCGTCCTCGCTGAACTTGTCCTCGGGGCGGATCGGCTCGGCGCCGACGCCGCCGAAGTACGCGCCCGCGATCCAGGTGCCGCGCACCTCCAGCTCGCCGGCCGACTCGCCGTCCCAGGGCAGGTGGTCGCCATCGGGGCCGACGAGCCGGGCCTCCACGCCGGCGGGGAAACGTCCCTGCGTGACGCGGTACGGCCACTCCTCCTCCGGGGTCAGCCCGGCCGGCGGGTTCGCCATCGTGCCGAGCGGGGAGGTCTCCGTCATGCCCCAGGCGTGGCAGAGGCGGACGCCGAGCTTGTCGTACGCCTCCATGAGGGAGGGCGGGCAGGCGGCGCCGCCGATGGTGACCTGCTTCATGGAGGAGAGGTCGCGCGGGTGGGCGGTGACCTCGGCGAGCAGGCCCTGCCAGATGGTGGGGACGGCGGCGGCGTGGCTCGGCTTCTCGCGCTCGATCATCTCGGCGAGCGGGGCCGGCTGGAGGAAACGGTCCGGCATCAGCATGTTGATGCCGGTCATGAAGGTGGCGTGCGGCAGGCCCCAGGCGTTGACGTGGAACTGGGGGACGACGACCAGGGTCGTGTCCTTGTCCGTCAGGCCCATCGACTCGGCCATGTTCACCTGCATGGAGTGCAGGTAGATCGAGCGGTGGGAGTAGACGACGCCCTTCGGGTCGCCGGTGGTGCCGGAGGTGTAGCACATGGCGGCGGCCGTGCGCTCGTCCAGCTCGGGCCAGGCGTACGTGGTCGGACGGCCCGCGATCAGCTCCTCGTACTCGTGGACGCGCGGTGCGGCGCCCTCCAGGAGGGAGCGGTCGCCGGGGCCGGCGACGACGACGTGCTCGACCGTCGGCAGGTGCGGCAGGAGGGGGGCGAGGAGGGGCAGCAGGGAGCCGTTGACGAGGACGACCCGGTCGGCGGCGTGGTTGACGATGAAGACCAGCTGCTCGGGGGGAAGCCGCAGGTTGAGGGTGTGCAGGACGGCGCCCATGGACGGGATCGCGAAGTACGCCTCGACGTGCTCGGCGTTGTTCCACATCAGCGTCGCCGTGGCCTCGCCCGGCTGGACGCCCAGCTCGTCGCGGAGCGCGCTCGCGAGCTGCGCGGCCCGGTCGCCGATCTCGGCGAAGGAGCGGCGCTGCGGCTCCGGCTCACCGGTCCAGGTGGTGACGGTGGACTTGCCGTGGACCCGGCGGCCGTGTTCGAGGATGCGGCCGAGGGTGAGCTGTACGTCCTGCATGGTGCTGTACACGGGGCGTCCTCCCGGTGGGCGCTACGTGGCAGTAAGGATGTGCAGATTCTGCGCACGTACCGAGCGGTATGTCACTACCCGGGAGTACGGAAATTGCCAGTGATCGCTGGCGAAAGCCGACGGGGGCGCCGGTTCGGCGAGGGGGGAGCGGGGGTGGCGGCGGTACGTGCCGGGGCCCGGTTCAGCGGACGGCGTCCGCCATGAGCTCCGGGTCCTCGCGCAGCCGGCCCAGGGCCCGGGAGACGGCGCTCTTCACCGTGCCCACGGAGACCCCGAGCACCTCGGCCGTCTGGGCCTCGCTGAGGTCCTCGTAGTACCGCAGGACGACCATCTGCCGCTGCCGCTCCGGGAGTTTCATCACGGCGCGCCACATGGCGTCGTGCAGCACCTGGCGCTCGGCCGGGTCCGGCTCGGGCAGTCCGACCGGCTCCGGCAGCTCCTCGCAGACGAACTCCTCGACCTTGCGCTTGCGCCACTGCGAGGTGCGGGTGTTCACCAGCGCCCGGCGCACGTACCCGTCGAGGGCCCGGTGGTCCTCGATCCGCTCCCAGGCCACGAAGGTCTTGGCGAGCGCGGTCTGGAGCAGGTCCTCGGCATCGCTCGGGTTCGCGGTCAGCGAGCGGGCGGTGCGCAGCAGCAGCGGCCCCCGCGCCCTCACGAACGAGGAGAACGAGGGGTACGCGAACGGGCGCGGTCCCTGGCGCGGCGAGGTGCGCGGGGCGGTGCGCTGCGCGGGCCGGGTGACGGCCGTCGAGGCGGCGGCGCAGACGGGGCCAGTGGGTGGCGGAGTCATGGTTCCACGCTAGGAGCGGCGGGGTACCGGGCGGATCGGCCCCAGGTCCCGAACCCGGCTCCCCCTCAAGTCGGAGTCGTCGGGGTGCCCCCACCTCCTCTGGGTGGAGCCGCCGTCACCCCGGTGTCAGGGTCGGAGCGACGGCGCCACCGGGCCCCGGGCGCCCGGGGGCCGGGCGGGCGGGGCCCCGGGGCCGGGGGGCCCCCCCCCCGGGCCGGGCCGGGCCCGCGGACACGTCAGGAGGTCCATGCGTGGTCGGTGAACGGCTCGCCCGCCATCCCGGCGCTCAGGACGGTCCCGTCGGTCCGGTCGACGAGCAGGAAGGAGCCGGTGGACCGGGAGTCGGCGTAGTCGTCCAGCGCGAGCGGTTCGGCGGTGCGGATGTGCACCCGGCCGATGTCGCCGGCGACCAGCCGGGCGGGGGCCGGGCGCCGCGCGAGGTCGTCCAGGGCCAGCGTGGAGGGGATCGAGGCCACGACCCCACCGACCGTGCGGGCGGTGTGCCGCAGCAGCACCTGCTGGCCGGTGCTCAGCGGCCGGTCCGCCAGGTGGCAGACCGTGGCCACCACGTCGCGGGTGACCGCCGGGGGGTGCGCCACCGGGGCGATGAGGTCCCCGCGCGAGACGTCGAGGTCGTCGGCGAGCCGCAGGGTGACCGACTGCGGGCTCCAGGCCGCCTCCACCGGCCGCCCCAGCAGGTCGATCCCGGCGATGACGGTCTCCCGCCCGGACGGCAGGACGAGCACGGGGTCCCCGACCCGGAAGGTGCCGGCGGTGATCCGGCCGGCGCAGCCGCGGTGGCCGGAGCGCCCGGCGGTCCGCGGGCGGAGCACGTACTGGACGGGGAAGCGGGCCTCCGCGCGGTCCGGGCCGAAGTCCACGGAGACGGTCTCCAGGTGCTCCAGCACCGTCGGGCCGCCGTACCAGTCCATGACCGCGGACGGCTCCACCACGTTGTCGCCGGCCAGGACCGAGACCGGGATCGCGGTGATCCCGGAGACGCCCAGCTCGCCCGCGTAGTACGTGAACCGGCGGGCGGTGCGCGCGAAGACGGACTCCCGGTGGCCGACCAGGTCCATCTTGTCGACGGCGAGGACGACGTGCGGGACGCGCAGCAGGGCGGCGACGGCGGCGTGCCGGCGGGTCTGCTCGACGACGCCGTCGCGGGCGTCGGCCAGGACGAGGACGAGGTCGGCCGTCGAGGCGCCGGTGACCACGGTCCGGGTGTACTGCGCGGGCCCCGGGGCGTCGGCGAGGACGAACCGGCGCCGGGCGGTGGCGAAGTGGCGGTAGGCCACGTCGGCGGTGCCGCCCCGCTCCCGCGCGGCCGGGACCCGCTCCGCGGCCGCCGACCGGGCCTCCGGGACCGCCCCGGAGTCGTGCAGCAGGCGCCCGACGAGCGCGGACCTGCCGTCGCCCGCCGAACCGGCGGTGGCGAAGCGGAGCAGGGGAGGGGTGGCCATGGCTAGAAGTGCCCTTCGCGCTCGCGGTCTTCCGGGGCGAGGTGCGACAGGGCGTGCGGACGCGTGGTGTCCCGGACCGTGACGAAGACCGTCATGCCAGACCCTTCTCGGTGAGCGGCGCGCTCGGCGCCGCGGCGGATTCCGGCACGCCCTGCCGACGGGAGCGGACGGGAGCCGAGGGGCCGGGGCGCGCCGGTCCCGCTCGTTCCCGGTCGCCGACCGGCTGCCCCCTCGTGACCTGTGACGCGCATCCCGAAAACGATGTCCGCGAAATATCACGACGCCCGTCCAGAAGAATAGGGAAGGGGTGCCGATACGCCGCTGACGGGTGGCTGATGCACGAGGAAAGAGACCGGACAACCGGCCCCCGGGCTGCGCGTTCCGTTTCTCCGAATGCCCGCCGAATCCCCGTCAGGAACCGGTAAGAGAAGCGTCAGCGGAGGGTCAGCACCGTGGTGCGACAGTACGGCGGGGCTATTTCGCCCACCCGTAGTGACGGTCCATTTCCTTTTCTTTCCGAGGGGCTCGAACAGAGATGATCCTTCAAGGACCCCGGCGCAGCGGGCCGGTCCGGCGCCTGCTGCCGTTCCTGCTGGCGGCGGGACTGGCCACCGGTCTGCTGAACGGCACCGGTGCCGCCGCGGACGCCCCCGTCGAGACCACCTCGGCGGTCCAGGGGAGCGACGGCGTCACGTACACGGCCACCAACCACCTGGTGAAGGCGGCCCGGGGCGGGGGCCGCGAATGGCTGATCGCCTGGGCCGGCCCGGCCCGGCAGCCGGCCCCCGACTTCCTCACCGTCATCGACGCCACCCCCGGCTCACCGACGTACGGGCAGGTGGCCAACACCGTCACCATCGGCCCGAACAAGGGCAACGAGCCGCACCACGTGCAGTACGCCTGGCACAAGGGCGACCGGATCTACGTCGGCGGCATCATGTCCGACACCACCTTCGTCTTCGACGCCGGCGCCCTGCCCCAGCTGAAGATCGTCGGCGTCAACACGGCCGCCGACACCCCCTGCGGCACCCTGCCCGACGCCTACCAGGTGCTGAGCGACGGCACCGCGTACGCCACGTACATGGGCGGCCCGAACGTCACGGGCCCCTGCACCTACACGAACGGCGAGGTGCGCGTCGGCAACGGCGCCGGCGGCTCCCCGGGCGAGATCGTGCACATCGGCAGGGACGGCAGGACCCTCGCCGAGATCCCGGCCGCCACCGAGGACGGCGAGAACCCCGAGCAGTGCGGCAACGTCCCCGCGCTCCCGGCCGCCAGCTGCGCCAACCCGCACGGCATCGCCGTGCGCGAGGACCTGGACGTCATGGTGGCCAGCGACTTCGCCGAGGCCCGCAACTTCATGACCCCCGACTCCCCGCTGCGGGAGGACCTGGCCCGCCAGACCGTCCGCGTCTTCGACATCTCCGACCGCGCCGAGCCGCGCCTGACCTCGGTCAGCAAGGTCGCCGACGGCCCGCGCGGGGCCCTGGAGCCGCGCCCCTTCTTCCGCGAGTCCCGCGTGGTGATGGAGACCGCCCTGACGAACCTGCCCGGCCACAAGGGCGCCTTCGTCTCCTCCATGGCCGGCGGCGCGGTCTTCTACACGCCCGACATCACCGCCCCCGCCCCCCGGTGGCGCGAGGTCTTCGACGACACCACCGCCTACCGGGCGATGAACCCCCTCTCCAAGATCAACGGCGGCGGGGACAACTCCAGCTGGCTGGCCGTCAGCCCCGACGACCGGTTCCTGTTCCACACCGTCATGGGCCAGTCCCGGCCCTTCGGCCAGCCGCTCGACGAAGCCACCACGGGCATGATGTACGTCCTCGACATCCAGAAGCTGCTGGCCGCCGGGCCGGACGCCAGGTGCTCCGTCGACCGGCTCGCCGAGGCCTACCGGGGCGGGTCCGAACGCGACTGCCCGAGCCTCGTGGACGCCGTGCCGATCCGCGACACCTCCGACGGCGGACCGCACTGGGGCGCCATGGACACCTTCGAGCGCGGCACGGACGGCACGTACCGCGAGACCCGCGCCGTGCGCCGCATCGCCGTCGCCAACTACTTCGTCTCCGGCTCCTTCGGCGGCGGCGGCGACCACCGGGTGTGCATGTTCGACCTGGACCGCGGCGGCCGCGTGGCCCTGGACCGCACCTTCCGCGACGAGCACACCGGCAAGCCGTGCGTCAGCTTCAACCGCGCGTCCTGGCCGCACGGCGAGCACGGCGACAGCCAGCCGCACGGCGTCCTGTTCGTCGTCAGCGACGACGTCCTGCGGTGAGCGACGGCATCCTCGGGGCGGCGGCCGTGCTGGCCGCCGCCCTCGCCCTCGGCGGCGTGCTGCTGTGGCGCCGCCTGCTGCGCGGCCGGGCCGCCGTGACGGCGTACTTCGCCGCGACGGTGGCCGGCGCGGTGCTGGCCGGAACAGCCGCGGCCACCCCGCCCCGGCAGACCGCCGCCCGACCGGACCTCCCGTCCGGCACCCCGGTGCTGACCTCGCTGACCGTCGGCGGGAAACCGGTGCCCGTCCTCGTGGTGCCGGGCCGGCCCGGCACCAACCTCGTCGCGACGAGCGCCGCGGACGGCGCCGCGGGCCCGGCCGCCGACCGCCTCACCCGCGGCCGCCCGCGCCCCGGTTCCACCCTGACCTGGGCCCTGGTCGACCTGCCGCCCGGCCGCAGCACCCTGTGGGTGTCCGCCGGCGGAGCCACCGCCGGCCTGCCGGTGGACACCAGCACCCCGACGGCCGGCCGCGGCGCCCCCACCCCGTCGGCCACCGTGAGCGGCCCCGACGGCCCCGAATGCGCCCACCACGCGCTCGGCCGCGCCCTGGCCGCCGACACCGACACCGGCCGGGCGGACGCGGAAGCCGGCGCCCACCACGCCGGACACCCCGCCCCCGCCGCGCCCCTTCCCACCGAACCCCTCACCACCTGCCCCGCCGACGCCCTCGCCCCCGCCGACGCGGCCGCGCTCCGCACCACCGTCGACCACCTGGCCGACCGCGGCCACCGCGCCCTGGCCCTGACCGCCGACTCCTCCCCGCGCGGCCGGGCCGCCGCCGCCGAGATCCGCGCCGCCGCCGCCCGCGCCGGGCTGACCGTGACCGCCCCGGGCGCCCGGAGCCTGCCGCTCGTCGTCGCCACCGGCTGGGCGGGAGCCGACTCCGCCGTCCGGGCCGTCGCCTCCGGCCGCACCCGCGCCGAGGGCACGTACCTCGCGCCCTGGCTGCTCACCGCCCCGCTGCTCACGCCCAGCGCCGGCCAGATCCTCCCGCTGCGCTACGCGCCCCGCGCCCCCGAGGCCGAGGGGTACCTCGCCCGGCTCGGCGCCCGGCTGCCCGGCGAGACCCCCACCGGCGCGGCCTACACGGCCTGGCGCGCGGCCCGCGGCACGGCCGCCGGCCCGGTCCGCCTGTACGCGGCCGCCACCGTGTACGTCCCCGGCAGCGGCGGCGGCACGGGAGCCCACCACGGCACCACCGGCCCCGACTGGCTGCCCAGCGGCATGATCGTCCCGGTCGCCGGCCCCTTCGACAGCCCCCACCGGCCCCCGCCGCCGACGAGACCTCCAGGAGCCGCGGGGACCCGCTCGGCCGGACCCGGCTGAGGCTCCGCACCGAGGAGCGGGGGGCGTGGTGGGAACGGATCCGGGCCGCCATGAGACCAAATAAAATAATTAAAAATATTTTAAAAACTCTCTAACA
>NZ_JBEZUZ010000159.1:0-8584 GCF_040636735.1 Streptomyces sp. NPDC035033
CACCCCCGCGGGCGACCACACCGCACCCCCCAACCCCAACCCTAACCTCCGCTGCGTGTGCCCCCTCCCGCCGCCCCCCCCGGGGGGGGCCGCGGCCGCCGCCCCGCAGGGCGGCCAGACCTCCGTCGTCCCGCGGGGCGGGGTCGCGGCCGGCGCCGAGTTCGCCGCCGGGGACGGCTCCGCCGCGCCGGTCGCGGCCGGTGCCGCCGCCTCGCTGGCCGCCGCCGGGCTCGGCCTCGTGGTCCTGCGCCGCCGCCGGGCCGCCGGCCGCGTCTGACCCGCTCCGCGCCCCCGACCCGAGCCGGAGCACCATCCCGAGGCCGGCCGCCGCGTCCCGCGCGGCGGCCGGCCGCACCCCGTCCCGTCCGGAGCCTCCCGTGAACCGTCGCCGCGCCCGCCTCCGCACCGCCTCCGTCCTCCTCCTGGCCCCGCTCGTCGCGCTCGCCGGCTGCTCGGCCGCCGGGAACGGGCCCGCGGCCACCCCGCCCGCCCGCGTCACCGAGACCGCCGCGCCGGCCCCGTCGGGGAGCGCCGCCCCGGTCCGGCCGCTGGCCCGCTCGCTGCCGGTCCGGGTCCGGCTGCCCGCCGCCGGGGTCGACGCCCGCCCGGTCCTGGAGCTCGGCCTCAACGCCGACGGCACCGTCGAGGTGCCCTCGGTCGCGGACGCCGACCGGATCGGCTGGTACGGCAAGGGCGTCACGCCCGGAGAGACCGGCCCCGCCGTCCTCATCGGCCACTTCGACACCGCGCGCGGCCCGGCCGTCCTCAAGGACGTCGCCGCGGTGCGGGTCGGCGACGAGGTCACCGTGACCCGCGCCGACGGCACCACCGCCGTCTTCCGCGTCCGCGAGCTGGAACAGGTCGACAAGGACGCCTTCCCCACCGAGAAGGTCTACGGCGACACCCGCCGCCCCGAGCTGCGGATCATCACCTGCGGCGGCGCGCTCGTCGACGGCCACCGGCCGGACAACATCATCCTGTACGCGGACCTCACCGCCACCCGCCCCGCCTGAGCCCGGCCCGCCCGCGCCCGCCCCGCCCGCGAGCGGGGCGCCCGAGCCCCCCGGCACCTCCTGAGGCAGAATCGGCGGCATGACGACCCCCGAGCCGGCCCCCGGGCCGACCCCCGAGCCGACCTCCGCCGACCGTGTCTTCCGCTCCTCCTTCGGCATCGCGGGAGGCGTCTTCCTGCTCGCCCTGGCACTCGTCGTCGTGATCGACGCGGTGGTGCGCGGCGAGGGCCGGGCGCCCTGGCTGGCGCTGGCCGGGCTCCTGCTCGCCGTGCCGCTGATCGTCGCCTTCACCCTCCGGCCCGCCGTGTACGCCAACGAGGACCGGCTCCGGATCCGCAACCCCTTCCGCGCGATCCTGCTGCCCTGGGCCTCGGTCGCCGACGTCCGGGCCGGCTACTCCAGCGAGGTCTTCACGCAGGAGGGCGCCAAGTACCAGCTGTGGGCCGTGCCCGTCTCGCTGCGGCAGCGGAAGAAGGCCGCGCGCCAGGCCGCCCGCGCCTCCCAGGACGACCCCCACGGCCGCACCTCGGTCACCGCCGACGTCCGGGACTCCGCCGCGCGCGTCGCGGCCGGCGACCAGAACGTGGCCGACCTGCGGGAGATGGCCGAGCGCCACCGGGGCCGGCCCGGGGCGCAGGGCGCGCCGCAGATCCGCTGGGCGTACGAGATCATCGTCCCGGCCGTGGCCGGCCTGGTCCTCCTCGTGGTGCTCGCCGCGACCGGCTGACCGGCCGCCCGCACCCCCTCACCCCGCCGGTGTCCTAGGGGCAACGGCGGGGTGAAGCATGTCCTCCCCGGTTGGTTTAGCGCCCAACGATCCCGGCGGCGTCAATAGATTGCCCGTGCCGAGACTGTGGGGGTGGGGGCAATGACCAAGGGCACCGGTGTGTCCGGGACGCGTTGTCTGGTCGACGTCAGAGCCGACGGACGCTACGGCTGGCGGCTCGTCGCGCAGAACGGACGGGTGGTGGCCCGCTCGGGGCAGCGCTTCGCCGACCACGCCGCCTGCCGGGCCGCGTTCGCGGCGCTGTGCGCGGGGCACGCCGGCATGGGGGGCGGGGTGCAGCACACCGCGGGCGGCAACGGCTGGGTCTGGCTGCTGCGCGACGCCGAGGGCCGTACCGCCGCCCTCTCCGGGAGGGCGTACGAGCGCCACTCCACCTGCCGCTCCTCCTACGAGCGCTTCCGCTCGCTGCTGGCCGCCGAGGCCGCGCAGTGGGCCTCGACCGCCTTATGGTGAACGGAAGTTGCCTCGCGGGCGCCTCTCGTTCACACGGCGCGCCGCACCCGTCAACCGGGCGGGACTTACGTCCTTCCCGTGACGACCGAGACGACCGACCCGACCGCGCCGCCCGGCGCCCCCGACGCGCGGCCCGACCTGCCGCCCGACACGCCGAGACGGCTGCACGCCGACCCCGGCCCCGCCGACCGGGTCTTCCGCGGCGTCGCCCGCACCGGCGGCGGCCTCGTCCTCGCCGTGATGCTCCTCGTCGGCGGCTTCCTGCTGCACCGCGCCTGGCAGGCCCTCGACCGGGCCGGCGGCTCCTTCCTCACCACCGAGAACTGGGAGCCCGACGCCGGGAACTTCGGCATCGCCGCCGTCCTCCTCGGCACGGTCCTCATCGCCCTCGTCGCGATCGTCGTCGCCGTGCCGCTCGCCACCGGCGCCGCGCTCTACATCTCCGAGTACGCCCCGCCCCGGCTGCGCCGCACCCTGATCTCCACCGTCGACCTGATGGCCGCCGTGCCCTCCGTCGTCTACGGCCTGTGGGGGGTGTTCTGGCTGGAGGAATCGATCCTGCCGATCGCCCGCTGGATCTCCGCGTACTTCGGCTGGATCCCCTTCCTCCGCGTCGACGGCGCCGACCCGGACGACCCGCTCGCCCCGCCCACCGTCTACACCTCCTCCACCTTCGTCGCCGGGCTCGTCGTCGCGATGATGGTGGCGCCGATCATCTGCTCGATCATGCGCGAGGTCTTCTCCCAGGCCCCCGCCGGCGAGCGCGAGGGCGCGTACGCGCTCGGCGCCACCCGCTGGGGCATGATCCGCTCCGTCGTCCTGCCCTTCGGCAAGGGCGGCATGATCGGCGGCACCATGCTCGGCCTCGGCCGCGCCCTCGGCGAGACCATCGCCGTCTACATGGTCATCTCGCAGGTCTTCACGATCCAGTGGCACGTCCTCCAGACCGGCACCAGCTCGGTCTCCTCGCTCATCGCCCTGCGCTACGGCGAGGCCACCGCCTTCGGCATGTCCGCCCTGATGGCGGCCGGCTTCGCGCTCTTCGTCATGACCCTGATCGTCAACTTCGCCGCCTCGTCCATCGTCGCCCGCAGCCGCTCCGGCGCCACCAGCGACGCGTAACAGGGGAGACCCCATGACCATCGCCCCGGAGCGGGCGGCGCCGCGGCCGCCCGTCGAGCAGGCCCCGCCGGCCGGCCCCGAACGGCGCCGCGCCACCGGCGGCCCGCGCCCCACCGACGTGTACGCCGTCCTCGGCGCCGCGGCCGCCGCCCTCGCGCTGACCTGGCTGCTCTTCGCCCGGCTGCTGCCCTTCACCGGCACCGTCGGCTTCGTCCTCGTCGCGTACGCCCTCTTCCTCGGCCTCTACGCCCTGCTGGTCTCCTTCGACGAGGACGGCCCCGCCGTCCGCGACCGGATCGCCGGCGTCGTCGTCCGCACCCTCGGACTCGTCCTCCTCGCCGTCCTCGTCTTCGTCGTCGCCTTCACCCTCTGGGAGGGCCGCGAGGCCCTCGTCCACCTGAACTTCTTCACCGAGGACATGAGCCTCGCCGGGCCCCTCGAACCGCTCGACACCGGCGGCGTCCTGCACGCCGTCGTCGGCACCCTCGAACAGGTCGGCATCGCGCTCGTCCTCACCGTCCCCGCCGGCGTCGTCTGCGCGGTCTTCCTCAACGAGGTCCCCGGCCCCTTCGCCCGCCTGGTGCGCACGATCGTCGAGGCGATGACCGCGCTGCCGTCGATCGTCGCGGGCCTGTTCGTCTACGCCACCGTCATCCTGGCCCTCGGCATGGAGCGCTCCGGCCTCGCCGCCGCCCTCGCCCTCTCCGTGATGATGCTGCCGATCATCATCCGCGCCTCGGACGTCGTCATCCGGCTCGTCCCCGGCACCCTGCGCGAGGCCTCGTACGCCATGGGCGCCTCCCGCTGGCGCACGGTGTGGCACGTCGTGCTGCCCACCGCCCGCTCCGGCCTCACCACCGCCGTCATCCTCGGCACCGCCCGCGGGGTGGGGGAGACCTCGCCGGTGCTGCTCACCGCCGGTTTCACCGCCGAGCTGAACGCGCTGCCGACCTCCGGCGCCCAGGTCTCCCTGCCGCTCGCCACCTTCGAACTCGTCAAGTCGCCCGAACCGAACATGATCGCCCGCGGTTTCGGCACCGCCGCCGTGCTGATGCTCCTCGTCCTGCTGCTCTTCGTGCTCGCCCGGATCGCCGGCGGGCGCGGCCCGGGGCAGCTGACGAAGCGCCAGGAACGGCGCAGGGCCGCCGCCTCCCGCGCGGACGCGGCCCGCTTCGCCGCCTCCGGCCCGGCCGGGGCCGCCGCCGGCGAAGCCCGTACCGCCCTCCGATCCGTCCCCCCGAGGAGCACGTCGTGAGACCGCCCGTCCCGCTCACCCGCACCCTCCTGGGCCTGACCACCGCGCTCTGCGCGCTGCTCGCCCTCCTCGCGGGCCCGCCCGCGGCCCAGGCCGCCGGCTACACCAAGATCACCGGCTCCGGCTCCACCTGGAGCTCCAACGCCGTCGAGCAGTGGCGCCGCAACATCGGCGCCAACATCGGACTGACCGTCAACTTCAACGCCAACGGCTCCTCGCAGGGCCGCGAGCAGTTCAAGAACGGCACCGTCGACTTCGCCGTCTCCGAGATCCCCTACGGCCTCACCGACGGCGGCGCCACCGACGTGCCGCCGCGCCGCGGCTACGCCTACATGCCGATCGTCGCCGGCGGCACCGCCTTCATGTACAACCTCCGCATCGGCGGCCGCCAGGTCACCAACCTGCGCCTCTCCGGCCCGGTCCTCGCGAAGATCTTCACCGGGCGGCTGACCATGTGGAACGCGCCCGAGATCAAGGCCGACAACCCCGGCCTCACCCTCCCGGCCCGCCGGATCGTGCCCGTCGTCCGCTCCGACGGCTCGGGCACCACCGCCCAGTTCACCACCTGGCTCGCCAAGGAGCACGGCGCGGTCTGGAACGACCACTGCCGCCGCGCCGGCCGCTCCACCCCCTGCGGCATGACCTCCTACTTCCCGGTCGTGCCCGGCACGACCACGGTCGCCAAGTCCGGCTCGCTCGGCGTCTCGGCCCACGTCCGCCAGCCGCAGGGCGAGGGCGCGATCACCTACGTCGAGTACTCGTACGCGATCAACGCGCACTTCCCGGTCGTCAAGGTCCTCAACCGGTCCGGCCACTACGTCGAGCCGACCGCCCAGGCGGTCGCCGTGGCCCTGCTGAAGGCCCGCATCAACACCGACCGGTCGTCCCCGGACCACCTCACCCAGATCCTCGACGACGTCTACCGCTCGCCCGACTCCCGCGCGTACCCGCTCTCCAGCTACAGCTACATGATCGTCCCCACCTCGCAGACCGCCCCGCACACCACCGAGAAGGGCCGTTCGCTCGGCACCTTCGCCCGCTACTTCCTCTGCGAGGGCCAGCAGCAGGCCGAGGAGCTCGGCTACTCGCCGCTGCCGAAGAACCTCGTCCAGGCCGGCTTCGACCAGGTCCGCCGCATCCCCGGCGCCCCCACCGGCGCCGTCGACCTCTCCTCCTGCCGCAACCCCACCTTCTCCGCCGACGGCACCAACACCCTCGCCAGGAACGCCCCGCGGCCGAAGGACTGCGACCGGCAGGGCCCGCGGCAGTGCGCCGACGGCACGGGCGGCGCCCGCGGCACGGCCACGCCGGTCGCGGGCGGAGGCGGTACGGGCGGCGGTCCGGCCTCCGGCGGGACGGCGTCCGGCGGCTCCGGCACCACCGGCACCACCGGGGCCGGTACGGGCGGCGGCACGGGCGGCGGCTCCGGCGGCGCCGCCACGGGCGGAGGCCCGGGTCCGGGCGCCGGAGCGGGTACGGGACCGGGTACGGGCTCCGGCGCGGGCGGCACCGGAGCGGCCGACGCCACCGGAACCGGCGGGTCCACGGCCGGCACGGCGGCGGGATCCGGCTCCGGCGGGGCCGTCGTCGACCCCGACACCGGTGAGATCCTCACGGACGGCGGCGCGGGCGCGGCGGGCGGCGACACCGGGGGCGGCGCCTTCGGCGGCGGCCCCGTCGCCGGCACCCCCGTCACCCTCGCCGCCGACACCGGCGCCGGCCTGCGCGGCCTGCTGATGGTCCTCTCGGCCTTCCTGCTCCTCGCCACCGTCATCGTCCCGCCGCTCGTCGGCCGCTTCATGACGAACCGCGCCGCACGCCGGGGAGGCACCCGATGAAGCACGGACGCGCCCGCGCCACGGGCCTCGGCGCCCTCCTCGCCGCCCTCGTCCTCGCCCTGCTCCCGCTGCCCCGGGACCCCTCCGCGGCCGCCGCGACCGGCCCCGGGAGCTCCGCCGTCACCAAGCGCGGCACCAAGGGCCCGCACGACGACTTCTCCGGCCTGGAGGTGACCGTCCACCAGACGAGGAACCTGCGGGGCCAGGGCCTGCGGGTGACCTGGAAGGGCGGGAAGCCGACGCAGGGCACCGCCACGGACTACCTCCAGATCATGCAGTGCTGGGGCGACGACCCGGCGGGGCCGAAGCGGGAGCAGTGCCAGTACGGCGCCTCCCGCATCGGCCCCGGGAACGGCAACTACGGCTCGTTCATCGCCCAGCGGCTGATCCCCGTCGGCTCCGACCCGCTGGAGACGGAGTACGACGAGCCGATCCCGTACCCGGGCGTCCCCGGGCAGACGACCGACCCCTTCGTCCCCTTCACGCCCGTCTCCGGCCCCGCGACGACCTCGCTCAACGACTGGACCTACTTCAACCCCAGCGACACCAACGAGGAGAACTTCGCCCGCACCCAGGTCGACGGCACGGGCGAGACGGCCTTCAACCTCCAGACCACCCGGGAGGCCCCGCACCTCGGCTGCGGCGACCCCGTCGGCACCGGAGCGGCGGCCCGCGGCCGGAGCTGCTGGCTCGTCGTGGTGCCCCGGGGCTCCCACGAGCCGGACGGCTCGACCGGCAACAACGGGCGCCCGCACACCTCGCCGCTGTCCACCACCCACTGGAACCAGCGGATCGTCTTCCCCCTCGACTTCCTGCCCGTCGGCGACCCCTGCCCCACGGACCGGACCGAGCGCCGCACGAGCGGCTCCGAGCTGGTCACGGACGCCGTCACCTCCTGGCAGGCGGCCCTCTGCTCCGGCGGCGCCACCCGCTTCACCTTCACCCAGCGCGGCGAGGAACTGACCCGCTCCGGCCTGCTGTCCCCGACGTCCACCTCACCCGGCCTCGGCTTCACCGTCGAACCCGTCCCGGGCGGTGAGAAGGCGGGCTTCGTGCACGCCCCCGTAGCCGTCAGCGCCCTCACCGTCGGCTTCTACTGGGAGGCCGACCGGATGGGGCTCGTGAAGGACCTGAAGCTGAACCCGCGGCTCCTGGCGAAGCTGCTGACCGCCTCGTACCCCTACGACGTGCGCGAACTGACCGACAAGGCGCCCGTTCCCGACCACCTGAAGGGAAATCCGGAGTCCATCGTCAAGGACCCGGAATTCCTGAGGCTGAACCCGGAATTCGAGCGCGTCCCCCAGGCCGTCATGAACTATCCCGGCGGAATTCTCCTCTCCGCCGAGCGCTCGGACGTCGTGCGCGTGGTCTGGAAATACCTGGGCGGCGACAAGGAAGCGCGCGCCTTCCTCGAAGGGAAACCCGACCCCTGGGGAATGAAGGTCAATTCCCACTTCGAGGACCTCGCGCTCGCCACGGCCGGCGGCGACGACTTCCCCAAGGCCGACCCGACCCTCACCGAGCTGACCGACCTGACCGGGGAGAAGCGCATCGCCTACGGGCTCCTCGACCGCTCCCCGTACGCGAGCGACATGCACGACGTCGCCCGGTGGGTCCGGCGGGGCACCAACGGGTCCAAGGACGACGCGAACCTCGACCCGCTCTCCGGCGAGCTGAAGCTCGTCACCGCCGACGTCCTGCCCGGCGCCCGCCGGGCCTACGGCCTCACCGACGCCGCCTCGGCCGCCCGCTACCAGCTCCAGGTCGCGGCCCTGCCGAACGCGGACGGCACCTACGTCCTCCCCACGACGAGCGCCATGCTCGCGGCCGTCGAGCAGTTCGGGGACTCGTCCGTGCCCGGCGTCCTCGCCCCCGACCCGGCCGGGACGCGGAAGGGCGCCTACCCGCTGACGGTGGTCGGCTACGCCGTGGCCTCCACCGGCCTGCCCGCCGACGCCCGCAAGGACTACGCGCGGATGGTGCGGTACGCGGCGGGACCCGGTCAGAAGCAGGGGGTCGCCCCCGGCGAACTGCCGCCCGGCTACGCGCCGATGCCGGCGGAGCTCAAGGCGCGGGCGGCCGCCGCGGCCGACCGGCTGGAGCGCGGCGCGCCGCC
>NZ_JBEZUZ010000160.1:0-8487 GCF_040636735.1 Streptomyces sp. NPDC035033
GGAGCCGTACCGCCGGCGCGGGAGCCGGCGGCGCCGGGCCCCGAGGCGCGCCCCGCGCCCGTCGCCGGGGACGCCACCGGCTGGACCATGGACGAGCGGCTCTACAACCAGGTGTGGGGCATGTTCGAGGACCTGGCGCGGACCGCGGCCGCCTACCGCAGCGCCCGCGACTTCGCCGACCACCGCCTCGACCGCGCGATCGACCAGGTGCTCGCCGACCCGGGCACCCGCTCCGGCCCCGCCGGGGACGCCGCCCGGGCCGCCGCCCGCGCCCACCACGACGAGCTGATGTCCCGCGCCCAGGAGGTCTTCGACCGGGACCTCGCGCAGCTCACCGCCGAGTCCGAGGTCGTCGAACCGGCCCTGCCCGTCGCCTACGCCCGCTGGGACAACCCCGTCTGGCACGCCTACCGGACCCCGGAGGAGCCCCCGATGGCGGTCCGCCTCGGCGACCTCCACCTCCCCGAGCGGCCCGGGCTCAGGATCCCCTTCCTCGTCCGGCTCCCGCTGGAGCGCGGTCTGTGGGTGGACTCGGGGCGCGGCCGGGCCGCGGCGGCCGGCCTGCTCGACGAGGCCGAGCTGCGCCGGCTCGCCCTGGACAGCGCCGTCGCGCACACCGCCCGGCTGCTCGCCGCCCACCCCGCCGGCGGCCTCGCCGTCCACGTCCTCGACCCGGCCGGCGGTGGGGCCGCCGCCTTCGCGCCGCTCGTCGAGACCGGCGTCCTGGCCGCCCCGCCGGCCCGGGGCGCGGCCGGTGTCACCGCAGTCCTCGCCCAGCTCACCGAGCGGGTGGACCTGCTCCAGATGGCGCTGCGCGGGGACGCCTCCGAGGACCTGCCGCCCGGCTTCGACCCGGCCCGGCAGCTGCTCGTCGTCCACGACTTCCCGCACGGCTTCGACGACCGGGCCGTGACGAGGCTCCGCTACCTCGCCGACGAGGGCCCCTCCGTCGGCGTCCACCTGCTGATGGTCGCGGACCGGGCGGACGCCGCCGGGTACGGGCCGGTGCTCGACCCGCTGTGGCGCTCGCTGCTCCGGCTCACCCCCGTCCCCGACGACCACCTCGCCGACCCCTGGGTCGGCCACGCCTGGACCTACGAGCCGCCGACGGTGCCGCCGGGCAGCGCGGTGCTCTGGCAGGTCCTCGGACAGGTGGCGGAGGCCCAGCGGCGGAACAACGGCTGACCTGGCCTTTTGGGCTCTCTTTACCCTGTCCTTTACCTTCTCTTGGTCCTTCGGGTAGTCTTCTGAGTGCGGAGGGGAGTACTCCCCATGGCGCGGCGTACCCGTCAATACGGACGGATCAAGGACATCCGGTCCCGGGGCGTCGGCCCGGCGGTCGCGCGAGCGACCCCGGGTGGAAGAGACCTCCGGCAGCGACGACGCTGATCAGTAGCCGTACGAAGCCGGAGGCGCAGTGGACGTTTCGATGACCATCTGGGTGCTGACCGTTCTCGGTCTGTGTGCCCTGATCGCGGTCGACTTCTTCATCGGGCGCAAGCCCCATGACGTGTCGATCAAGGAAGCCGGAATCTGGACCGTGGTCTGGATCGTGCTCGCCGTGCTCTTCGGCATCGGCGTCTCGATCTGGGGCGGCGGCCAGGCGGGCGGCGAGTTCTTCGCGGGCTTCATCACGGAGAAGTCGCTCAGCGTCGACAACCTCTTCGTCTTCATCCTGATCATGGCGAAGTTCTCCGTGCCGACCCACCTCCAGCAGCGGGTGCTGCTGTTCGGCGTGCTCATCGCCCTCGTCCTGCGGGCGATCTTCATCGCGGCGGGCGCCGCGATCATCGCGAGCTTCTCCTGGGTCTTCTACCTCTTCGGCGCCTTCCTCATCTACACCGCCTGGAAGCTCGTCAAGGAGGCCATGGCGGACGAGGACGAGGACGACTGGGACGAGAACCGCCTCCTGAAGTCCATCGAGAAGAAGTTCGGCGTCGCGGACCGCTACCACGGCACCAAGCTCTTCATCGTCCAGGCCGGCAAGAAGGTCATGACGCCGCTCCTGGTCGTCATGCTCGCCATCGGCATGACCGACGTGCTGTTCGCGATGGACTCGATCCCCGCGATCTTCGGCCTCACCCAGGACCCGTACATCGTCTTCACCGCCAACGCCTTCGCCCTCATGGGTCTGCGCCAGCTGTACTTCCTGATCGGCGGCCTGCTCAAGAAGCTGGTCCACCTCAGCTACGGCCTGTCGGTGATCCTCGGCTTCATCGGCGTCAAGCTGGTGCTGCACGCCCTGCACGAGTCCGGGGTCCACGTCCCCGAGATCTCCATCCCGGTCTCCCTCGCCGTCATCTGCGGCGTGCTGGTCATCACCACGATCACCAGCCTGATCGCCTCCAGGAAGCAGGCCGAGAAGGCCGCCGCCGAGGGCGCCGAGAAGGACAGCGTCGAGGCCTGATCCCCCTTCGCACGGCGACGGCCGGCCCGGGCATCCCGCCCGGGCCGGCCGTCGCCGTTCTCCCGCCCGTCAGGCGGGCACGCCCTCGGCCGCCTCCTCGGGACGCCGCTCCGGCAGGGTCTCCGGCAGCAGCGCGAAGCAGCCCAGGCTCACCAGCGCGACCACCGTCAGATAGGCCGCCACGCCCCACGGCGGCCCCGAGCCGCCCTCCGAGAGGGCCGTGGCCACGATCGGCGTCAGCGCCCCGCCGAGCACCCCGGCCAGGTTGTAGCCGACCGCCGCGCCGGTGCAGCGCACCCGGGGCTCGTACAGCTCCGGCAGGTACGCGGCGACCACCGCGAACACGGTGATGAAGGCGAGCAGCGCCCCCAGGAAGCCCAGGAACATCAGCAGCGGCTGCCGGGTGTGCAGCAGCGCCACCATCGGGAACATCCACAGCGCGGCCCCGGCGCAGCCGGCCAGGCAGAGCGGCCGCCGCCCCCAGCGGTCGCCCAGCAGGGCCAGGAAGGGCGTCGCGGCGCCCTTCACCGCCACCGCCGCCATCACGCAGACCAGCATCACCGTGCTGCTCACCCCGAGCCGTTCGGTGCCGTAGGCCAGCGCCCAGGTGGAGACCGTGTAGAAGATCGCGTACCCCACGGCGAGGGCGCCGGCGGTCAGCAGCACGAGCCGCCAGTGGTCGCGCGCCACCTCGGCGAGCGGGGCGTTCGCCCGCTTCCCGGACGCGGACAGCTCCTCGAACTGCGGGGTCTCCGCGAGCGAGGAGCGCAGCAGCAGCCCGGCGGCGGCGAGCAGGCCCGCCGCCCAGAACGGCACCCGCCAGCCCCAGGACCGGAAGTCGGCGTCGCTCAGCCCCGCGGTGAGCGCCAGCATCACCCCGTTCGCGAGGAGGAAGCCGACCGCCGGGCCGATCTGCGGGAAGCTCGCCCACAGCGCCCGCCGGTGCGGCGGGGCGTGCTCGGCGGTCAGCAGGACGGCCCCGCCCCACTCGCCGCCGAGGCCGAGCCCCTGGAGGAAACGCAGCAGGAGCAGCAGCAGGGGAGCGGCGACGCCGATCGCGTCGTACGTGGGGACGCAGCCGACGGCGACGGTGGCGCAGCCGGTGAGCAGCAGGGAGGCGAAGAGCACCGGCCGGCGCCCGTGCCGGTCCCCGATGTGCCCGAAGAGGACGGAGCCCATGGGGCGGGAGAGGAAGCCGATCGCGAAGGTGCCGAAGGCGGCGAGGGTCCCGGCGAGCGGGGAGAAGGTCGGGAAGAAGAGCGGCCCGAGGACGAGGGCGGCGGCCGTCCCGTAGACGAAGAAGTCGAAGAACTCGATGGCGGTGCCGACGAGCGAGGCGGCGGCGAGCCGGGACATCGAGGGGGTGGCACGGGCCGCCGGCGGCGACGGAGGGTGACTGGGGTGCATGTGCCGCCAACTACCCGGCCGCCTTCCGGGTTACGGGGGCGTGCGGGAGCGCCCCCGGCGGCACCGGGGGCGCTTCGGCACCGGCCGCTTCACCAGCCGCGCTCGCGCCACTCCGGGAGGTGGGGGCGCTCGTCACCGAGCGTGGTGTCCTTGCCGTGGCCGGGGTAGACCCAGGTCTCGTCCGGCAGCGCGGCGAAGAGCTTGGTCTCCACGTCGCGCAGGAGGCTCGCGAAGGCCTCCGGGTCCTTCCAGGTGTTGCCGACGCCGCCGGGGAAGAGGCAGTCGCCGGTGAAGACGTGCGGGTGGCCGTGCGGGTCGTCGTAGACCAGCGCGATCGAGCCCGGGGTGTGGCCGACGAGGTGCCGGGCGGTGAGCTCGACCTCGCCCACCCGGATCGTGTCGCCGTCCTCCACGAGGACGTCGGTGGCGACCGGGATGCCCTCCGCGTCGTACGCGCCCGCGTACGTGGTGGCGCCGGTGGCGGCGACCACCCGGGCCAGGGCCTGCCAGTGGTCGCCGTGCCGGTGGGTGGTGACGACGGCGGTGATGCCGTCGTCACCGATCAGCGTGAGCAGCGTCTCCGCGTCGTTGGCCGCGTCGATGAGCAGCTGGGCGCCGGTGGCCCGGCAGCGCAGCAGGTACGCGTTGTTGTCCATCGGGCCGACCGCGACCTTGGAGATCATCAGGTCCTTCAGCTCGTGGACGTCGGCCGGACCGCCCACCCTCACCGCTCCGCTGTACGTCATGGCCTCAGCCTAGCCCCGGCCACCGAC
Source organism: Streptomyces sp. NPDC035033 (assembly GCF_040636735.1). Lineage (NCBI taxonomy): Bacteria > Bacillati > Actinomycetota > Actinomycetes > Kitasatosporales > Streptomycetaceae > Streptomyces > Streptomyces sp. NPDC035033. The sequence continues at coordinate 4,588 of NZ_JBEZUZ010000160.1, forward strand.
AGCGGTCCCGGTGAGCCCGCGGCTACAGCGGCGGGAGCTGGGGGAGCGGGCCGCCCTCGGTCTTCAGGGCCGAGCCGTCGCGGCGGCCGGCGAGCCAGCCGAGGAGCTCGGGCGCGGGTCCGGAGACGGCCACGGGGCCTCCCTCGGCGCCGCCCCCGGTCGTCCACGTCCGGCCGTCGTCGGCGCGGAGCCCGGTGGAGGGGACGTCCGGGTGCCCGGCGAACCGCTCGGCGAGGAAGTCGATCTCGCGCTCGACGAACTCCTCGGGGAGGTCCTCCAGCTCGTAGCCGCAGCCGAGGTCCACGTGGTGCAGGGCCACCTCGACCCAGCGGCGGAAGGGGACCCGGGAGGCGCTGTCGGTGACGCCGTTGCGCAGCTCGACGGTCCGGCTCCAGTCGCCCGGGGCGGCGGTCGCGGCCCGGAAGCGCTCGTCCGTCGCGCGCACGTCGGCGAGCTGGACGTCGAGGGGGCGGCGGGCGTCGCGCTCGATGTCCGCGTCGCGCGTCTCGGCGCTCGCGTACATGGGCCGGCCCTCGAAGACGTTCACCAGGGCGTCGGCGTTCCGGGCCAGGTGGGCGAGGACGTGGCCGCGGGTCCAGCCGGGAAGCCGTGACGGCTCGGCGACGGCGGCGTTGTCCCAGGAGGCGGCGTCGGTCAGCAGCCGCTCGGTGGCTTCGCGCAGGGAGGCGAGGTCGCGCTCGTGGTCGATCATGGCGCCGACCCTAGCGCCGACCACTCGTTCGGGTGAAGCAGACGAGCGAACCCCGGAAATCGAATGTACGTGCTATAGGCTCGGTGGTGGTGACCGACGACCGAGGAAGCATCCGGCATCCTTGGTTGTTGAGCGCTTGTCGGGTGTTCAGGCACATCCGCTCTCCATCCGCTCTCTCAAGAAAGGTGCGGACCGGCGTGGCCGACCGTCTCATCGTCCGTGGCGCGCGCGAGCACAACCTCAAGAACGTCTCGCTCGACCTCCCCCGTGACTCCCTCATCGTCTTCACCGGACTCTCGGGGTCGGGCAAGTCCTCCCTCGCGTTCGACACGATCTTCGCCGAGGGGCAGCGCCGGTACGTCGAGTCGCTCTCCTCGTACGCCCGGCAGTTCCTCGGCCAGATGGACAAGCCGGACGTGGACTTCATCGAGGGGCTCTCGCCCGCCGTCTCCATCGACCAGAAGTCGACCTCGCGCAACCCGCGCTCCACGGTCGGCACCATCACGGAGGTCTACGACTACCTCCGCCTCCTCTTCGCCCGCATCGGCAAGCCGCACTGTCCCGAGTGCCGCCGGCCGATCTCCCGCCAGTCGCCCCAGGCCATCGTCGACAAGGTCCTGGAGCTCCCCGAGGGCAGCCGCTTCCAGGTGCTCTCCCCGCTGGTGCGCGAGCGCAAGGGCGAGTTCGTCGACCTCTTCGCCGACCTCCAGACCAAGGGCTACAGCCGCGCCCGGGTGGACGGGAGGACCGTCCAGCTCAGCGAGGCGCCGGCGCTGAAGAAGCAGGAGAAGCACACCATCGAGGTGGTCGTCGACCGCCTCACCGTGAAGGACAGCGCCAAGCGCCGCCTCACCGACTCCGTCGAGACCGCCCTCGGCCTCTCCGGCGGCATGGTCGTGCTCGACTTCGTCGACCTCCCGGAGGACGACCCCGAGCGCGAGCGGATGTACTCGGAGCACCTCTACTGCCCGTACGACGACCTCTCCTTCGAGGAGCTGGAGCCCCGCTCCTTCTCCTTCAACTCGCCCTTCGGCGCCTGCCCCGACTGCACCGGCATCGGCACCCGCATGGAGGTCGACCCCGAGCTGGTCGTCCCCGACGAGGAGAAGTCCCTCGACGAGGGCGCCATCCACCCCTGGTCCCACGGCCACACCAAGGAGTACTTCGGCCGGATGATCGACGGGCTCTCCCAGGCCCTCGGCTTCCGCACCGACATCCCCTACGCGGGCCTCCCGCAGCGGGCCAAGAAGGCCCTCATGCACGGCCACAAGACCCAGATCGAGGTCCGCTACCGGAACAGGTACGGCCGCGAGCGGGCCTGGACCACCCCCGCCTTCGAGGGCGCCGTCTCCTTCGTGAAGCGGCGGCACAGCGAGGCCGAGAGCGACTCCAGCCGGGAGCGCTTCGAGGGCTACATGCGCGAGGTGCCCTGCCCCACCTGTCACGGCACCCGGCTCAAGCCGATCGTGCTCGCGGTCACCGTGATGGACAAGTCCATCGCCGAGGTCTCCGCGATGTCCATCAGCGACTGCGCCGAGTTCCTGGGCCGGCTCACCCTCAACGCCCGGGACAAGAAGATCGCCGAGCGGGTCCTCAAGGAGGTCAACGAGCGGCTGCGCTTCCTCGTCGACGTCGGCCTCGACTACCTCTCGCTCAACCGCGCGGCCGGCACCCTCTCCGGCGGCGAGGCCCAGCGCATCCGGCTCGCCACCCAGATCGGCTCCGGCCTCGTCGGCGTGCTCTACGTGCTCGACGAGCCGTCCATCGGCCTCCACCAGCGCGACAACCACCGCCTGATCGAGACCCTCGTCCGCCTCCGCGACATGGGCAACACGCTCATCGTCGTCGAGCACGACGAGGACACCATCAAGGTCGCCGACTGGGTCGTCGACATCGGCCCCGGCGCCGGCGAGCACGGCGGCAAGGTCGTCCACTCCGGCACCTTGAAGGAGCTCCTCGCCAACGAGGACTCGATGACCGGGCAGTACCTGTCCGGCCGGAGGGCGATCACCACCCCGGACGTCCGCCGCCCCGTCGACCCCGGCCGGCTGCTCACCGTGCACGGCGCCCGGGAGAACAACCTGCGGGACATCGACGTCTCCTTCCCGCTGGGCGTCCTCACCGCCGTCACCGGCGTCTCCGGCTCCGGCAAGTCGACGCTGGTCAACGACATCCTCTACACCCACCTGGCGCGCGAGCTGAACGGCGCCAAGACCGTGCCCGGCCGCCACACGCGCGTGGAGGGCGACGACCTCGTCGACAAGGTCGTGCACGTCGACCAGTCGCCGATCGGCCGCACCCCGCGCTCCAACCCGGCGACGTACACCGGCGTCTTCGACCACGTCCGCAAGCTCTTCGCGGAGACGATGGAGGCGAAGGTGCGGGGCTACCTCCCCGGCCGCTTCTCCTTCAACGTCAAGGGCGGCCGCTGCGAGAACTGCTCCGGCGACGGCACGATCAAGATCGAGATGAACTTCCTCCCGGACGTCTACGTGCCGTGCGAGGTCTGCCACGGGGCCCGGTACAACCGGGAGACCCTGGAGGTCCACTACAAGGGCAAGTCCATCGCCGAGGTCCTGGACATGCCGATCGAGGAGGCCCTCGACTTCTTCGAGGCCGTCCCCACGATCGCCCGCCACCTGCGGACGCTCAACGAGGTCGGACTCGGGTACGTCCGGCTCGGCCAGTCGGCGCCGACGCTCTCCGGCGGCGAGGCGCAGCGCGTCAAGCTCGCCTCCGAGCTCCAGAAGCGCTCGACCGGCCGCACGGTCTACGTCCTGGACGAGCCGACCACCGGCCTCCACTTCGAGGACATCTCGAAGCTGATCAAGGTGCTGTCCGGCCTGGTCGACAAGGGCAACTCGGTGATCGTCATCGAGCACAACCTCGACGTCATCAAGACCGCGGACTGGATCATCGACATGGGCCCCGAGGGCGGCAGCGGCGGCGGCACGGTCGTCGCCGAGGGCACCCCCGAGGAGGTCGCCTCGGAGCCGGCCAGCCACACCGGCAAGTTCCTCCGCGAGATCCTCGGCGCCGACCGGATCAGCGACGCGGCGGGCGCGCCCGCCGCGCGCGGGACGGCGAAGAAGGCCCCGGCCAAGAAGACCGCGGCGAAGAAGGCCCCGGCCAGGAAGACGGCCGCGGCGAAGACGGCGGCCGCCGGCCCCGCCAAGAAGGCGACGGGC
>NZ_JBEZUZ010000161.1:0-8069 GCF_040636735.1 Streptomyces sp. NPDC035033
GCCCCACACTCGGCCCCCCTCACCCCCGCCCTATACCTCGCTTTTTTTTTTTTGCCCGCCCCCCCCCCCCGCTCCCCGCGCGCCACCCCCCCCCCCCCCGCCGCGCCGATGCCGAAGGGGCGGCGGCGGGTCAGACGACGGCTCCCGTGCGGTCGGCGGCGCTCCGCCGGGCCGGGCGGGCGGCGGGTCGCGGGTTGCGGTCCTCCAGGGTGACGGTCAGGGGCAGGGCGGTGAAGACCGTCGAGGCCATGCCCAGGACGACGCCGGCGAGGAGGGCGACGGAGAAGTCCGTGAGGGTGTCGCCGCCGAGGACGGCGAGGGCCGCGAGGACGAAGAGGGCGCCCATGCCGGTGTTGACCGTGCGGGGCAGGGTCTGGGCGACGGCCCGGTCGGCGAGGTCCGCGAGCGGCAGGCGGCCGCCCTTGCGGCGCAGTTCGCGGAGGCGGTCGAGGACGACCACGGAGTCGTTGACCGAGTAGCCGACGACGGTGAGCAGCGCGGCCAGGAAGACGCTGTCCACCGGCTTGCCGAGCCAGGCGAAGAGGCCGACGACGAGCAGGACGTCCTGGACCATCGCGGCGACGGCCGCCGCCGCGTACGTCCAGCGGAAGCGGACGGAGAGGTAGCCGAGCTGGGCGGCGACGGCGAGGCCGAGCGCGAGGAGGGCGTGGGTGCGCAGTTCGCCGCCGAGGCTGGGGCCGACCAGGTCGTCGCGCTCGACGGTGACGGGGCCCGCGACGCCGGTGAGGGCCCGGGCGACGCGTTCCCGGGTGGTCTCGTCGGTCTCCCGCACCCGTACGGTGACGTCCCGGCCGCCGTCGCCGGTGGTCCGGACGACGGCGTCGGGGAAGCCGGCGGCGACCGCCGCGCGGGCCGCGTCCGCGTCCACCGTGCGGCCGGCGGCGTACCGGATGTCCCGGCCGCCGGTGAACTCGACGCCGAACTCGACGCCGCGCACGCCGATCCCGGCGAGGGCGAGCAGCAGCAGGGCGGTGCTGACGGTGAACCAGCGGCGCCGGCGGGCCATCAGCCGGGGCGGCCGGCGGATCAGCCGGGTGCGCAGCCGGCCGGGGCCCGCCATGCCGGTGAGGGCGGGCCTGCGGCGTACGGCGGGCAGGGCGAGGGCCGCGTCGGCGAGCAGCCGGGTGATCACCATGGCGGTGATCATCGAGGCGAGGACGCCGAGGGCGAGGGTGACGCCGAAGCCCTTCACCGGGCCGGTGGCGAAGGCGAAGAGGAGGGCGGCGGCGAGCAGGGTGGTGACGTTGGAGTCGGCGACGGCGCTCCACGCCTTGGCGAAGGCGGTCGCGAGGGGGCGGCGCGGGTCGCGGACGGCGGTGGCGCGGCCGAGGGCGGCGTACTCCTCCCTGGCCCGTTCGAAGACGAGGACGTTGGCGTCGACGGCGATGCCGACGGCGAGGACGAAACCGGCGAGGCCGGGGAGGGTGAGGGTGGCGCCGAGCGCGACGACGGCCGCGTACGAGAGCAGTCCGTAGAGGAGCAGGGCGACCGTGGCGAGCAGGCCGAGGAGCCGGTAGACGGCGATGACGAAGAGGCCCGTGCAGGCGAGGCCGATGACGGCGGCGAGGGCGCTGGCGCGGATCGCCTCGGCGCCGAGGGTGGGGCCGACGGTGCTCTGTTCGACGGTGGTGACGGGGACGGGCAGGGCGCCGCCCTCGACGAGCGCGGCGAGGTCGCGGGCCTCCTGGGCGGAGAAGCCGCCGGTGATCCGGGTGGAACCGCCGGTGATGCCGCTGCCGCAGGGGACGTCGGCCTGCATGGCGGGGGCGGAGACGATCCGGTCGTCGAGGACGATCGCGATCCGGCGGGCGGGGTCGCCGGCCGGGGCGCAGGCGGCCTCGCCGGTGAGGCGGGCCCAGTCGGCGGCGGCGCGGTCGCGGAGGGCGAGGTCGACGGTCCAGCCGTGGGCGGTGGTGGTGTCGAGGACGGCGTCGGCGCTCTTCACCCCGTCGCCGGTGAGGGCGGGGGCGGCGAGGGCGAGGAAGCCGCCGGAGCCGGGGGCGGCGTCGGGGTCGGCGAGGGTGCGGGCGCCGTCGGCGGCGGGTTCCTCCGCCGGGCCGCCGGTGGTGCCGGTGACGGCGTGGAAGGTGAGCTGGGCGGTGCGGCCGATGACCTCGGCGGCCTCGCGCGGGTCGCGCAGGCCGGGGAGTTCGACGACGATCCGGTTCTCGCCGGAGCGGGCGAGCGAGGGCTCGGCCACGCCGAGTCCGTCGACCCGCTTGCGGAGCACTTCCAGGGCGCGGTCGGTGGCTTCCGCGTCGGCGCGGAGCCGGGGGGTGTCCTGGGTCTCCAGGACGATCCGGGTGCCGCCGCGGAGGTCGAGTCCGAGGCGGGGCGGGGTGGTGAGGGCGGTCCAGAGGGCGAGTGCGACGACGGCGAACGCGAGGAGCGCGCGCCGGAGCACGGCGGACGGGGGCATGGGTCCTCCACGGGCGGTGCACGGCCGCGCCGTTCGGGGTCGCGGTCCGTGCCGGACGAGCTGGGGGCACGCGCGCGCGGCCGGGCGGCGGGCAGGCCGGGGGCCCGGGCGGCGGCGCGGTGGGAAGGCGTCAGCTGTGCCGGGTGGAGGGCGGGCCGCGGGGGGCCCGGGGGTCGTACGGGAGGCCGGGCGGCGCGCGCTCCCGGCGCGGGTTCCCCTCGGCGCGCCCGCGCGCGGGCTCCGCGTCCGCGCTCCGGACGACCGGTGGCGCGGCGGGCGGCGCCGGGAACCGTACGGACTGCTCGACGACGGCGGGCGGTTCCGCGGTCTCGGCGGCCGACGCGTGGGGGTCGGGCGCGGCGGGCGCCGCGGTGGCGGCGGGCCCGGCCGCCGGGATGCCGTCGGCCACGGGCGCGGGCGCCGTGAGGAACGCGCAGAGCGCGCAGAGCAGCGCCGGCAGGAGGCGGGCGAGGACGCGGGCGCGGTGGGAGGACGGTCGTGCCGTGGGCACCGTGCCCCACCTCCGTCCTCCGTCGTGGCCTCGCGTCGGGCCAGCGTAGACCGGCGGCGCCGGGGAGCGGACACCAGGTGGGCGGGGAGGCGGACTTGAGTACGGGGTGAGTACCGGCGCCCATGCCGGGGGCGGGGGCTCCGGCCGACGATGGGCGGGCCGTCGTCGCACCGCTCCCGGAAGGTGGATCCGCCCGTGCTCAGTCGTCTCGCCGCACATCTCGTCCCGTTCTTCGGGCGGTTGACCGTGACCGCGGACCCCGGGGCCCGGGTCGAGCCGGGCAGCATCATCGTCGTCAACCACACCTCGCTCGCCGACCCGGCGCTGGTCCTCGCCGCGCTGCGGCGGCGGCTCGCCGTGGAGCCGGTGCTGCTCGCGGCGGCCGGGCTGTGGCGGGTGCCGGGGCTGGGGGCGGCGCTGTCGCGGGACGGGTACGTGCCGGTGCACCGGAACACCGCGCACGCCTCGGCCGCGCTGGACCGGGCGGCGGTGGCGCTCGCCTCGGGGCGGCCGGTGATGCTCTACGCCGAGGGCCGGATCCCGCCGCGCCGGGAGGCGTCGGAGGCGCCGCCGGAAGAGTTCCGGACCGGTCTGGCGCGGCTCGCCGGGGCGACGGGCGCGCCGGTGGTGCCGGTCGGGCAGGCGGGGGCGCGGCGGATCACCTCGGGCGGGACGGCGAAGCAGATCGCGGGGGTGCTGACGGCCCCGGTGCGGCGTCCGTGCCTGCACGTGCACATCGGGGCGCCGCTGCGGCTGCCGCGGGACGTGCCGGCGGCGACGGCGCTGGCGCACGGGGCCGTCACGGAGGCGTGGCGGACGGCGGCGCTGGCGCTGGGCGAGCCGGCCGCCGGGGCGGAGCCGGTCAGCCGGCGAGGCCGAGGTCGCCGCCGGGCGGGGGCGTGAGGTAGCGGGCCACGTCGGCATCGGTGACGTCGGCGAGGGCCGCCGGCTTCCAGTGCGGGTCGCGGTCCTTGTCGACGACCTGGGCGCGGATGCCCTCGACGAGGTCGTGGCTGGTGAGCGCGGCGCAGGAGGCGCGGTACTCCAGGTCGAGGACGGCTTCGAGGCTGTCGAGGGCGCGGGCGGCGCGCAGCACGGCGAGGGTGGCCTTGAGGGCGGTCGGGGACTTGGCGAGGAGGGTGCCGGCGGTCTCCTTGGCGGCGGGGACGCCGGAGTCGAGGAGGCGGTCGACGATCTCCTCGACGGTGGGGGCCGCGTAGCAGGCGTCGATCCACGCGCGCTGTTCGGCGAGGACGCCGGGGGCGGGGGCGGTGGCGTGCCGGGCGAGGGCCTCGTCGGCGGGGAGGCGGGTGAGGTCGGCGGCGAGGGCGTCGAGCGCGGCGGCGGGAACGTGGTGGTCGGCGAGGCCGGTGAGGAGGGCGTCGGCCGCGCCGATCTGCGCGCCGGTGAGGGCGAGGTGGGTGCCGAGTTCGCCGGGGGCGCGGCCGAGGAGCCAGGTGCCGCCGACGTCGGGGACGAAGCCGATGCCGGTCTCGGGCATGGCGATCCGGGAGTGTTCGGTGACGACGCGGACGGAACCGTGGGCGGAGACGCCGACGCCGCCGCCCATGACGATGCCGTCCATGAGGGCGACGTACGGCTTGGGGTAGCGGGCGATCCGGGCGTTGAGGCGGTACTCGTCGGCCCAGAAGGCGGCGGTGGCGGTGCCGCCGGCGCGGGCGTCGTCGTGGATGGCGCGGATGTCGCCGCCGGCGCACAGGCCCCGCTCCCCCGCGCCGCGCAGGACGACGGTGGTGATCGCCGGGTCGTGCTCCCAGGCGGTGAGGGCGGCGTCGAGGGCGCGGACCATGGGGTGGGTGAGGGCGTTGATGGCCCGGGGCCGGTCGAGGGTGAGGAAGCCGGCCCGGCCCTCGGTGCGGCACAGGACGTGCGCGTCCCGGTCGGCGGGGGCGGCTGCGGGGTTCTCGGCGGGCACGGTGGTCACACGGTCCTTCCCTGGCACGGCACTGTGTCGCCGCCCAAGGTACCGGGCCGTGATCGGCCGCCGACGGGCGCGGGCGATCGCTCCGGCCTAGCGTGGATGCCGGGGACGGTCCGAAGGAGGGATCGCGGGCATGAGCGACAGGATCGGCAGGGCAAAGGAGAAGGCCCGGCACGAGGTCGACAGGGCCAGGGGCCGGGCCAAGGAGCTCGCCGGCCGGTTGAGCGGCGACGAGCGGCTGGAGACCGAGGGCAGGACGGACCGCGCCAGGGCCGATCTGCGCAAGGCGTGGCGGAGTGTGCGTGAGCGGGTCAGGGGGATCGGGGACTCTCTGAGGAAGGACCGGTCCTGACGGTGGGGGCCGTCCTGGCGGCGCGGTCCCTCGGGCCGCCCGGGGCGGCCTCCGCGGACCGGTGGTGACGCGATGGTCGTCGACCTGGTGCTGATCGGGCTCGCGGTGACGCTCTTCCCGCTGCCGATCATGGCCTTCGTGCTGGTGCTGGCCTCCGCCCAGGGGCTGCGCAAGGGGCTGGTGTTCATCGGGGTCTGGCTGGTCTCCCTGGTGGCGGTGATCGGGATCGTCGTCCTGCTCACCGGCGGTCAGCCGCCGCCGCCCCGCTCCCCGCCGTCGCGGGCCGCCCAGGTGGCGACGCTAGTGATCGGCGTGGGTCTGATCGGGTACGCGGTGTACCGGCGCCGGCGGAACCGTCGGGACGCGGCCGGGCCGGCGGCCGAGGCCCGGGCGGCGGAGGAGCCGGAGTCCGCTTCGGACGGTGTCTCCTTCCGGTCCGCCGCGGCCTTTCCCCTGCTCCTCCAGCCGTGGGGGATGGTCGGCGCCGCGGCCGCCACGGTCGTCCAGGCCGACCTCTCCGACGCCGGGAACGTGGTGGCGCTGGTGGGCTTCTGCCTCCTCGCCACGTCGACGCTGCTGGCGATGGAACTGTGGATGGTGTTCTCACCGGAGCGGGCGCAGCGCGCCCTCACCGGGTTGCGCCAGTGGCTCGCGCGCCACAAGGAGCCCGCCATCGTCGGTCTCTGTCTGCTGCTGGGACTGTGGCTGGTGAGCCGCAGTCTCTATCTGCTGACGACGTGACGGGCTCCTCGCGGTGAAGCGGTGAAGCGGAGTGCCCGGGGCGCTACCGCACGTCGTCGGGCCGCACGACGCAGAGGGCCCAGATGACGAAGCCCGACATGGCGATCATCAGGATCGACCAGGCCGGGTAGTACGGCAGGGACAGGAAGTTGGCGATGACGACGAGGGCGGCGATGGCCACGCCGGCCACCCGTGCCCACATGGACACCTTGTAGAGGCCGAAGCTCACGAGGATCGCGACGGCGCCGAGGGCGAGGTGGATCCAGCCCCATCCCGTCAGGTCGAACTGGAACACGTAGTTCGGCGTCGTGAGGAAGACGTCGTCCTCGGCGATCGCCATGATGCCCCGGAAGGCGCCGACGACGCCGGTGATCCCGAGCATGACGGCGGCGAAGACGGTCAGCCCTCCCGCCCACAGACGGCTCGTGCTTCCCGGACGGTGAGGGGTGTGCGTGGTGGCCATGGTGGTCCTCGCTCTCGCTCCGCCGGGTACGGTCGCGGTACCCGTACTCCCCTCCATGGTGGTCCCGGGGCGGGTGGGGCGCACGGCGCGGCGCGGGTCAGCCGGCGGGGCCGTCGAGGTGTCCGAGCCTGCGGCGTCCCGTGGGGTCCGGCACCTCGGCGGCTTCCCTGAGGGCGGCGGAGGAGGACGCGCGGCGGAACCAGGCGCCGTACGCCCCCGCGAGGGCCGGGGCGGTGGCGCCGTGCAGGAGGACGCTGAAGGCGACGGTGACGGCGACGACGCGGCCCATGAGCTCGGTGCCGGCGACGTGTTCCTCCGCGACGAGCAGTCCGAGGACGACGGAGGCGAGGCCGCGGGGCCCGAACCAGCCGACGTACAGCACCGTCGGGAGGCGCAGGCCGCTGCCGAGCAGGCAGAGGGCGACGGGGACGAGCCGGACGACGGTCAGGCTGAGCAGGGCGTAGAGCACGATCTGCCAGGTCAGGTGCTGCAGGGCGGGGCCGAGCAGGACGGCGCCGAAGAGGAGCAGGCTGATCGAGGCGAGGAGGCCGCCGAGGTCCTCGGCGAGTTCGGGGGTCGTGTCCCCGCCGCCGTCGGACGCGGTGGTCTCCCGCGGGCCGGCCGGCACGTTCCGCAGAGCGTGTCCGAAGGCGAAACCGGCCACCCAGGCGGCGATGAAACCGCTGCCGTCGGCGACGACGGCGAGTTCGTAGGAGCCGGCGGCGACGGCGAGGACGTAGACGTGGCGGCCTTCGCGGGTGATCCAGCCGCGGGCCCGGGCCGCCTGGAGCAGCCGCCCCGCGAGGCCGCCGGCCAGCAGGCCGAGGGCGGTGCTGAGCAGCAGGGAGCGCCAGAAGGTGCCCGCGACGCCCTCGGCGGCGTACGAGGTGCCGGGGACGGCGGCGAGGAGAACGACGAAGAACGGCAGCACCATGCCGTCGTTGAGGCCGCTCTCCACGTTGAGGCCCTGCCGGACCAGGGGCGGGACCCGCCGGTCGGAGAGGGCGGTCTTGCCGAGCGCGGCGTCGGTGGGCGCCAGGATCACGCCGACCAGCGCCAGCTCCCAGACGGTGAGGCCGGGCAGCAGCGGCCAGGCCAGCAGCCAGCCGGCCGCGATGCTGAGCAGGAGGCCGATCCCGAGCAGGCGCCGGGGCAGGAAGCCGCCGCGGGTGAGGTCGCGCCGGCGGACGGTCATGGCGTCGGTGAACAGCACCAGCGTCAGGGCCGCCTCGAGCAGCGCCGTGATGGGGCCCGTCTCGTCGAGGCCGATCACGCCGAGGACGGCCGGGCCGAGGAGGACGCCGCAGCCGGTGAAGACGAGAGCCGAGGAGACCGGGGTGGACGCCAGGCGTCGCGAGCAGAGGGCGTAGCCGGCCGTGACGCCCGCGACGGCCAGTACCGTTCCCGCGCCACCGCTCATGGGACCGCCTCCTTCGCCCGTCCCGGCGGGGCGGGGTGGGGTGGGGTGGGCGGGAAGGAGGGCGGGAAGGACTCACCCGCTTCTCGCGGATCCTGATTGCACGGTGCACGGCCACGAGGGCCGCTACCCCGTGTCCTCACACGGAGTCCTTCCCGTCACCTCCATGAAAACACCCCGTGGCCCGCCCGCCGCGGCATCCG
>NZ_JBEZUZ010000162.1:0-7948 GCF_040636735.1 Streptomyces sp. NPDC035033
CCTGCTCGCCCGCCGCGATCACCGGCTCGATCGCCTCCTCCAGGTGCCCCGGCCACTCCAGCGAGGCCCGCGAGTAGATCACCCGCTGGGTGACGGGCCAGACCCTGGTCCTCGTCGACGAGCACCCGCTGAGGGGCCCGGCGGCCCGCTGGCACAACACGGCCGCCGACGCGCTCCTGCGCTGGCGCCACCGGAGGATGCTGGACCGGCTGGAGCAGGTCGCCGTCGCCGAGCGGGACCGCTCGCTCGCCGGCGCCCCCGGCGGCCCGCGCCCGCCCTCCGGTGACGACGGCGGCGGCCGGGACCGGGGCCGGTCATGACGACGCCGGACGCGGTGGTCATCGGCGCGGGCCCCAACGGCCTGGTGGCGGCCAACGTCCTCGCGGACGCCGGCTGGCACGTCGTCGTCCTGGAGGCGCGCGGGGTGCCCGGCGGGGCGGTGCGCAGCGACCGGGGCGTCCACCCCGACTACGTCCACGACGTGTTCAGCGCCTTCTACCCGCTCGCCGCGGCCTCCCCCGTGCTCCGGGGCCTCCGGCTCGACCGTCACGGCCTGCGCTGGCGCCACGCGTCCCACGTCGTGGCCCACCCCCTGCCGGACGGCGGGGGCGCGGTCCTCGACCGGGACCTCGGCCGCACGAGCGCTTCCCTGGAGGCGTTCGCGGAGGGCGACGGCGCCGCCTGGGAGGATCTGCACGACTGGTGGAGCGGGTTCCGCGACGACCTCCTCGAAAGCCTGTTCACTCCCTTCCCGCCGGTCCGGCCCGGCCTCTCGCTGGCGGCCCGGCACGGGCCGCGGGAAACGCTCCGGCTCCTGCGGACCATGCTGCTGCCCGCCCGCCGCTTCGGCGAGGAGCACTTCGCGGGCGAGGGCGGACGGCTGCTCGTCGCCGGGAACGCCCTGCACGCCGACCTCGGCCCGGAGTCGGCGCTCGGCGGCGGCCTGGGGTGGCTGATGTGCATGCTCGGCCAGGACGAGGGCTTCCCGGTGCCGGCGGGCGGCGCGGGCCGCCTCACCGACGCCCTGGTGGCCCGGCTGCGCGAGCGGGGCGGCGAGCTGTACTGCGGCCACCCGGTCACGGAGGTCGCGGTCCGAGGGGGCCGCGCGGTCGGCGTGCGCACCGCCGACGGGGCGCGGGTCCCCGCCCGGCGGGCGGTCCTCGCCGACGTCCCCCCGCCCGTCCTGTACGGCCGGCTCGTGGCCGAGCGGCACCTGCCCCCGGCGGTCCGCCCCGATCTGCGCCGCTTCCAGTGGGACTTCGCCACGTTCAAGGTGGACTGGGCGCTGTCCCGTCCGATCCCGTGGAGCTTCGCCGGCGCGCGGGGGGCCGGGACCGTCCACGTCTCCGACGGGGTCGACGCGCTCACCCGCTTCGCCGCCCAGCTGGCCACGGAGCGGGTGCCGGACGTGCCGTTCACCGTCCTCGGGCAGATGACCACGGCGGACCCGGACCGCTCCCCGGCGGGCACCGAGTCGGCGTGGGGCTACACGCACGTGCCGCAGTGCGTCCGGGCCGACGCGGGGGACGACGGCCTCGCGGGACGGTGGGACGAGCGCGAGAAGGAGCTGTTCGCCACGCGGGTCGAAGCGGGCGTCGAGCGCCTGGCACCGGGCTTCCGGTCCTCGATCGTGGCCCGCCGCGTCCTGGCCCCTCCCGACCTGGAGTTCCTGAACCCCGCGCTCGTGGGCGGCGCCGTCAACCAGGGCACCAGCTCGCTCCACCAGCAGCTCGTCCTGCGCCCGTTCCCCGGCGGCGGCCGCCCCCACACCCCGGTCCGCGACCTCTACCTCGCCTCCGCCGGCGCCCATCCCGGCGGCGGCGTGCACGGCGCGCCCGGCGCCAACGCGGCCCGGGCCGCCCTCGGGACGTTCCGTTCCCTGCGCGCGAACGCGCTCCGCCGCCGGGTGAGTTGACCCGGATCTCCCCCGGGAGGCCCGGCGGGCTGCACCCGCGACACCGTCCTGGCGATGGGCCGCCGGCCGTTCGACCCGGCCCGCATCGCCGTCCCCGTGGACCTCCGGTACGGGCGGGAGGACTCCGGCCCGGACCCGCTGTCCCGTGCCCGCGAGGACCGCGCCCGGCCTGACCCCACGTCACGGGCGGGCCGCCTCCCTCGGGTCCGCCGGCGCACCGGCCATGGCACGGTCGCGGGCGGGCCCGTCCCCCGGAGCCCGGGCCGGCGGGCGCCCCTCCGGCCCCGTCGTCCCGCGCGCCGGCCACCACATCGCCCGTCCCAGCAGCGCCGCGACCGCCGGCACCAGCAGGAGCGACAGGACGAAGGCGGACAGGAGGATGCCCAGGGCCGTGGCGAAGCCGATCTGCCGGGTGGACGGGTCGGCGTTCACGGCGAGGCCGCCGAAGGAGGCCGCGAGGACCACGCCGGCCGTGGCGACGGCCGGTGCCGTGTGGCGTACGGCCCGGGACACGGCGGCGCGGGCCGAACCGGCGCGGGCCGTCTCCTCGCGCAGGCGGTCGCCGACCAGGATGGTGTAGTCGGTGCCCAGGGCCACCACGAACAGGAACAGCACGAGCGGCAGGACGAAGTTCACGCCCGGTTCGCCGCCCAGGTGCTGGAAGACCAGCGCGGAGGCTCCGAGGGTCGCCGCGAAGCACAGCCCGACCGCGAGCATCAGGACCACCGGCGCCGACAGGCTGCGCAGCAGTACCAGCAGGATGAGCGCGATCAGGGCCGCGGCCACCGGGAACACCGTCCGCAGGTCCCGGTCGACGGCCGTCGCCACGTCGGCGAACACGGCCGCCGTACCGCCGACGTGGGCCGTCAGTCCGGCCGGCACCGCCTCCCGTACGGCTTCGCGCACCGGCCCGGACACGAGGTCACGCGCGCGCTGCGTCCGGGCGTCCGCCGTCAGGTAGACGTCGATCCGGGCGGCGGTGCGGCCGGCGGCGAACACGGGCGCGCCGACCTCGCCCACGCCCTCCGTCCCCGCGAGCGCCCGGGGCAGGCCGCCCAGCGCGGCGGTGTCCAGGGGACGGCCGTCGTCGGCGGTGACGTACACCGTCGTCGGGTCGGCGACCCCCGCAGGAAGGGCGCCGGCGATCTCCCGGGCCGTCGCCGCGGACGCCGTGTCCTGCGGGGTGCCGCCGGTGGCGAAGTCCATGCGGATGCCCGTCGCGCCGGCCGCGAGCGCGCCGAGGAGCGCGACCGACGCCACGAGCACCGACAGCGGGCGGCGTGCCACCAGCTCTCCCGTACGGCCGGCCAGGCCGGGCCGCTCGGCCTTCGTCAGGCTCCGCGACGGCCAGAACATCCGGCGTCCGCTCACCGCGAGGAGCGCCGGCATCAGGGTCAGGCTCGCCACCAGCATCACCAGGACCGACACGGCCACCGAGGGGCCGAGCACCCGGAACTGTCCGAAGGACGCCACGCCCAGCGTCGCGAAGGCCGCCACGATCGTCAGCGCCGCCGAGGTCACCGCCGTGCCCACCCGGCCCGCCACGTCCGCGGCCACCAGGCGGTGGTGCTCCTCCGGACGCCGGCGCAGCTCCTCGCGGAAGCGGAAGAGCAGGAAGAGGAAGTAGTCGACGCCGATGCCGATCAGGACGGTGCCGATCATGCCCGGGGTGCCGGGGTCCAGGTCGAAGCCGGTCAGCAGGGCCGCTCCCACGACCGTGCCGGCGGCGGCGCCGCCCACCACGGACACCGCGAGCAGCGGGACCAGCGCGGCCAGGACGCTGCGGAACACCAGCGCGTTGATCAGCACGATCAGTCCGACCATGACCAGGCCGACCACCGTCTGCGTGGTCTTCTCCGCGTCGGCGCGGTCCACCGTGTCCGCCAGGCCGCCGGTGAAGCCGGTGCGCAGCCCGGCCTCGGCGAACTCCTGCTGGGCGCGGTCGTGGAAGACGCGGTACACGGAATGCATGCCGGGGTCGGTGGAGTTGCCCCGCAGCCGTGCGCCGAGCAGCGCGAACGACCCGTCCGGCGCGGTCATCGCCGGTACCACGCGGGGCACCTGGGAGTGGTCCTCGGAGATCCCCTCGATCTGCTCGTCCGTCCACGGCATCTCCACGCGCGTGGTGCTCAGCCGGCGCGCCACCTCGTCGACGCGCCGCCGGTCCGCGTCCGCCAGCGGCTCGCCGTCGTTCCGCGCCACCAGCACCGTCACCACGTCGGCGTCGGGCTCCGCGCCGAACTCCTCCCGGGCGATCCGCAGCGCCGCGGCCGCGTCGTACTCCGGGGGCAGGAAGCCGGCGCTGTCGGTCTGGGTGACGCGGAAGACGAGCGCCTGGCCCACGAGGGACAGGAGAACGCCGACCACCGCCCACACGGCGATGACCCGCCAGGGTCTGCGGGTCGAGAATCCGGTCAGGGCACGGATCACGGAAGTCCTCCGGGACGGGTACGGGGAGACGGGGCCGCGGCGTCACGGATGCCCGGGCGGCGGCCCGTGCCGGGCGGTCCCGGCACCTTTCCAGCACATCAGCGGCGCCCGGCCCGCACCTCGGAGCCGGGGACGAGAAACCGTCTGGGAGCACGGCCCCGCGTCGCCCCGCTCCTGGGAGCCTGCTCCCAGTCCCCGTTCGCTCCCGGTCCCGACGGCACGCCTCCGACGTGCTGGGAGAATGGAACGCACGGCGGGCGGGCCGCGGGGCGTCCGGCCGCCGCGGCGGTCTCCGGCAGAGCACGGACACGGACAGGGGGCGGACATGGGACGGCGCGCGAGCGGGACGCGCTCCGGCGCGGAGGAACGGCACGGCGGGCTCCCGCTGTGGAGCCGGCACGACGGGCTCGTCGCCGCCGGTGCCGCGGCCGTGGACCTCGTCGGTTTCACCGTCATCGGCCAGCTGGAGCAGGGGCGGGTCTCCGTGACCGGCTGTCTGATCGTGGTCGCCGCCGCCCTGCTCCTGTCGGCCCGCCGCCGCACGCCGCTGGGCGTCCTCGCCGGCGTCCTGGCGCTGAACCTGTCGCTCAACTGGTTCAGCACCGTCGGCCAGCACTACGGCGGCGCCACCGTCGTCGCGCTCTTCACCGTCGTGCGCCACCACCGTCCGGCGGTCGGCGCGGCGGCCGTCGCCGGCTGCGTCGCGGTGCTCCAGTTCGTCCACCCGGTGCTGCCCGCGCCGTCCCTGCCCGAGTTCGTCGCCAACGTCGCGTCCGCGCTGTCGGTGGCCGGTGCCGCCGTCGCCGTCGGCCGCTGGCAGCGCAACGCCGAGACGCAGCGGCGGCTCCTCGCCGACCGCGCCGTCGCCGACGAACGGCGCCGCATCGCCCGCGAGCTGCACGACATCGTGGCCCATCACCTCACCACGATGCAGCTGCTCGCCGGAGGCGCCCGCGCCAACCTCGACCGGTCCCCCGAGACGGCCCGCGAGGCGCTCGTCACCCTGGAGGGCTCCGGCCGCACCGCCCTGCGCGAGATGCGCCACCTGCTCGACGTGCTGCGCGCCGGCGACGAGGGCGACGAGGGCGAGGCGACCGCCCCACAGCCCGGCATCGGCGACCTCGACCGTGTCGTCGAGGACAGCCGCCGCGCCGGTCTCCCCACCACCCTCACCACCGACGGCGACCCGCGGGCGCTGCCGCCCGGTGTCGCGCTCGCCGTCTTCCGCATCGTCCAGGAAGCCCTCACCAACGCCCGCAAGCACGCCGGCCGCGGCGCGCGGGTCGACGTGTTGCTCGCCTACGCCGCCCACGAGGTAC
This sequence comes from Streptomyces sp. NPDC035033, assembly GCF_040636735.1. NCBI lineage: Bacteria > Bacillati > Actinomycetota > Actinomycetes > Kitasatosporales > Streptomycetaceae > Streptomyces > Streptomyces sp. NPDC035033. The sequence continues at coordinate 5,665 of NZ_JBEZUZ010000162.1, forward strand.
GGGTCACGGTCACCGACGACGGCGCGCACCCCGCCCGCCCCTCCTCGCGCGGCCCGGGCTACGGGCTCGTGGGGATGCGCGAGCGGGTCGCCCTCCACGGCGGCACCCTGTACGCGGGGCCGGAGGGCGGAGGCTTCACCGTCCGCGCCCGCCTGCCCCTGCCCGCCGACCGTCAGGAGGCGTACGCGTGAACGCGGCCGTGAAGGTCCTCATCGCCGACGACCAGCCCCTGGTCCGCCGCGGCCTCTCCCTGATGCTCGCGCCGGAACCCGGCTTCGAGGTCGTCGCCGAGGCCGCCGACGGCGCCGAGGCGGTGCGCCTCGCCCATGAGTTCCGGCCCGACGTGGTCATCATGGACATCCGCATGCCGGTCCTCGACGGCATCGCCGCCACCGGGCGCCTCGCCGCCGAGCTGCCCGGCTGCCGCGTCCTGGCCCTGAGCACCTTCGACATGGACGAGCACGTCGTGGCCGCGCTGCGGGCCGGCGCCTGCGGCTTCCTGCCCAAGGACATCTCCCCCGAGGACCTCGTCGCCGCGCTGCGCGTGGTCCGTGACGGGGAGGCCGTTCTCGCCCCGCGGCTCCTGACCCGTCTCATCTCCACGCACGTCACGGCCCCCGGCCACCGGAGGACGGCGGGCCCGGCGCCCGCGGCCGCCGACGGGCTCACCCCGCGCGAGCGGGAGGTGTGGCGGCTGATCGCCGGCGGCCTGGACAACACGGAGATAGCCGACCGGCTCGGCGTGAGCGCCTCCACCGTGAAGAACCACATCACCGGCCTCTTCGCCGAGCTCGGGGTCCGCGACCGGGCCCAGGCGGTCATCGCCGCGTACGAGACGGGTCTGGTGACGGCCCGCCGGCAGGACTGATCCTCCCGGCGGTTACGGCACTCCCACGAGCGTCTCGCACCACGTCGCCGTGTCGGACGCGCCCGCCTGACCGTCGCAGTGGTCGGTGGCGGCGCCTCCGTCGAGGCGGTCGTCGCCGGGCCCCGCGAAGATCCGGTCGTCGGCGTCACCGCCGCGCAGGACGTCGTGGCCGCCGGCGGAGCCGACGGTGGCGTCCGCGTCGAAGTTGACGTTGTCGCCGAAGAGGGTGTCGGCGCCGCCACGGCCCTCGATGACGTCGTGGCCGGCCGCGGTGACGGAGGTGTCGCCGACCGAGCTCTCGCCGATGAGGAGTTCGTCCGTCGCGCCGCCGAGGATGCGGTCGTGGCCGGCGCCGGTGGCGGGCCCGCCGGCCGGGTCGTTGATGTTGTGGTCGCCGAGGGCGAACAGGCCCCCGTCCGCACCGAGGTCGATGAGGTCGTCGCCACCGGCACCGCGCGCCGCCGTCACGCCCTCGCTGTCGCCGATGGCGTTGTCCCGGGCGCCCGTACCGGCGAGCAGGACGTCGTCGCCCGCACCGGTCGCGGAACCTTCGAGGGGCGCGGCCGAGTCGCCGAGGAGTCCGTCGTTGCCGCTGCCGCCCTCGATGCGGTCGTTGCCGCCGCCGACCGCGTCGCCGCCGCCGAGGCTCAGGCTGTCGCCGTCGAGGTGGGGGTCGTTGCCTGGCCCGCCGTAGAGCTGGTCGTTGCCGCCGCCGGCCGCGTCGCCGTTGTCGGACTGGGAGTCGCCGAGCAGGTTGTCGGCCCCGTCGCCGCCGTACAGGACGTCGTGTCCGCCACCGACCGCCGGCCCGTTCTCGACGTACACGTCGCCGTTCAGGTCGTCGTCGCCGCCACCGCCGTCGAGGCGGTCGTTGCCGAGACCACCGGAGACCAGGTCGTCGCCGCCGAGGGCGCAGACGGTGTCGTTGCCACCGCGGCCGTCGATGACGTCGGCGGCCGCGGAGCCGACGATGACGTCGTTGCCGGGGGTCCCCGTGATCGTGCCGGAGCCGGTGAGGGTGGCCGGCAGCCCGAGGCAGGTGGGCTGGGCGGCGACGGCGGTCGCGGGCGTGCCGAGGAGCAGCAGGGCCGCGGCCGCCAGGCCGGTGGTGAGCGGACGGGCCATGGAGGACCTCCGTGTCTGGGGGGTGTCGACGCCGAACGGCGCCCGCTCCGGACGCTAAGCGGGCCACCCCCACCCGGCGACCGAGGCCCCGTCAACCGGGTGAGTTCCGGAGCCGTACGAGTGCACGGAACGCCACCTTGACGACGCGGAACGCAGAAAAGCCCCGCACCAGAAGGTGCGGGGCTTTCCCACAATGATTGTTCGGCGGTGTCCTACTCTCCCACAGGGTCCCCCCTGCAGTACCATCGGCGCTGAAAGGCTTAGCTTCCGGGTTCGGAATGTAACCGGGCG
>NZ_JBEZUZ010000163.1:0-7864 GCF_040636735.1 Streptomyces sp. NPDC035033
CCTCCTCCCGGGGGGGGGGGCCCGGCCGGGGGGGGGGGGGCCGCCCCCCCCACCGCCGGCCTCCGGGCCGCGGGCGAGCGCGCCCCGGCGCGCGCCCGCCGCGCGCGACCGCCCGGACGGAGCGCCCCGAGACCCCCTCCCTTCTGTGCCTGACGGAGAATCAAACCTCCTTCCACGGGCGAGATTCGGACGAAAAATCCCGCTTCCCGGGGTCGCGCTCCCCGCCGCTCCTCGCCGCGCCCCCGTCGCCGGCGCGTCACCCGGCCGTCCGGCGCCCTCCACCGCCCGGCCAACCGGCCCATGCCAGGGGCGCGTTCGCCTTTCGGCTCCGTGCCCCCGGACCCCGCCCCGTGCGCCGTTGTCATGGCAGCATGTCTCCACCGAAACGGACGTGGAGGCGCCGATGCGATGGCTGGTGGGCTGGAGCAGTGTCGCCGCGGGGTACGCCACGACCGCGGGGGCGCGCGCCGGGACGGCGAGCGGAGCCCACGGCCCGTACGGCTCCGAAGCCCCGCACCGGGCCCACCCGTACGCCGAGAGCGGCGGCCGGCTCGGGGGGCGCACGGTGCAGCCGGTGGGCGCACAGCTCCTGTGGGGCGACCCCGACCCGCTGTGGGCGGTCGGCGACTGGCGCCCCGACGAGGTGCGGGTGGTCGCCCTCGACGACGGCACCCGGCTCGCCGTCCTCGGCTGCTGCGCCGCGAGCGACGACGAACTCCGCCGCGGCCTCGTCACCGCGCGCGGCGGCGCCCTGCGCCACCTCACCGCCTGGCCCGGCAGCTACACCGCCGTCGTGAAGGCCGGCCGCCGGGTCACCGTCACCGGCGACCTCGCGGGCGCCCGGCCCGTCTTCCACACCCCCTGGGAGGGCGGCACCGCCTACGCCACCGCCGCCCTCCCGCTCGCCGACCTCGTCGAGGCCCAGCTCGACATCGGCCACCTCGCCGCCCTCCTCGCCTGCCCCGAGTCCCCCGAGGCCCTGCGCGACACCACCCCGTACGAGGGCGTCCGCCGCGTCCCGCCCGGCCACGCGCTGATCCTGCGCGAGGGCTCCCGCGAGATCGCCGGCTACGAGACGGTCGCCTCGCTCGCCGTGGCGGCGCCCCAGGCCGACCCCCGGCAGGCCGTCGAGGCGGTCCGGGACGCGCTGGTGGAGTCCGTACGGGCCCGGCTCACCGCCCCCCGGCACGCCCCCGGGGCCCCGCCGCCGGACCCCGGCCCGGTCCCCGGAATGGGGCCCGCGGACCGGCGGGCCGCGCGCGGCGCGGGCCCCGTCCCCGGCATCGGCGCCGACCTGTCCGGCGGCAGCGCCTCCGCCACCCTGGCCCTGCTCGCCGCCGGCCTGCCCGGCGTGCCCGGCACGATCCTCGGGCACGGCGCCGACGCGGGCGAACGGCTGCTCGCCGTCACCTTCAACGACCTCGCGACCGAACCCGGCCCCGGCCGGGCGGCCGAACTGGAACGGGCCCGGGAACTGGCGGCCGACCCCCGGCTGCGCCACGTGGTCGTCACGGCCGGCGAGGAGGCCCTGCCGTACGCCGCCCTCGACGGCCCGCTCACCGACGAGCCCGGCCCCGCCCTGGTCACCGCCGAACGCCACCGCAGGCGCCTCGCGGGAGGCAGCGCCGACCACTTCACCGGACTGGGCGCCAAACAGGTTCTGGACGCCCACCCGGCGCGCCTCGCCGACCTCCTGATGGACCGCCGGCGCCGCTCCCTGGTCCGCCCGGTGGCGGCCCTCACCAAGGCGACCGGCCCGTCGGCGAACTCCTTCCTGGTGCCGGTCACCGTCTACCGCGCGGCGCGCAGGCTCGCCCGTACCCCCTACCGGACCGGCCTGGAGACCGCCGCCCGGCACGTCCTCGACGCCAACCGGGACCCCGCCGACACCCACGGCCCCCTGGCCGCCTCGCTCTCCGCCCTCGCCTGGTCCCGGCCGGGGCCGGCCGCCCGCTGGCTGACCGGGGAGGCACTGGCCGAGGTCTCGGCCCGCCTGAACCGCGCGGCCACCCTGCCGCCCGCCGTCCAGCGCCCCGGCGAGGCACGCGCGCGTGCCGCCCTCGCCCGCGCCGCCGCCGATCACCGGGTCCTGGAACAGGCCGCCGAGATCCGCGGCCAGCGGCTGCACGCCCCCTTCCTCGACAACCAGGTCGTCCGCGCCTGCCGGGACCTCCCCGAGGCGCTCCGGGTCCAGCCCGACGCGCGGGCCGGCGTCCTGCGCACGGTCCTCGCCGACACCGGCATCCGCGACCTGCCGCCCGGCTGGGGCGCCCCGTACCCGGCGGTCCCCGCCGCCACCGCCCGCGCGGGCCTGCGGACCGCCCTCCCGAACCTCCTCGCCCTCTTCGACGCCCCGCTCCTCGCCGACGCCGGCCTCATCGAGGCCGGCACCGTCCGCGACGCCCTCCGCGCGGCCGCCGACGGCGCCCGCGTCCCCCTCGACGGCCTCGCCGACCTGGTCTCCACCGAGCTCTGGCTCCGCCGCCTCCTCGCCCGCCGGGGCTCCTGCTGGACCGACACGGCCACCCCCCGCGCCCCCCGCGCGGTCCAGGGCCCCCTGATCCCGGCGTCGCGGTCCCTGCCGGCCCGGTGAAACGTCACAGCACGCCCGTTCGAGCGAACGTGTTCCCGACCCGGTCCCGGCACCCCTCCTGCGCCGGAAGCGTCGCACCGAGCGAAGGAGCTGGAGCCGCGGGGACCGGGGCCCCGCTCCCCGCGCCCCCCCGGCTCCGTCCCGGACACCGCCGCGTTCCGACCGCCCACGGGCTCAGGGGCCCGCCCGGGGAAACCCTGAGGCGCGCGTCGTACCCGGCGGCAAGAATGGGCCGGTGCGGTATCTCATCCTCGGCACCACCGAGGCCCTCGGCCCCGACGGCACCCCCCTGCCCCTCGGCGGCGCCCGGCTGCGCGCGCTGCTCGCCGCGCTCGCGCTGCGCGGCGGACGGGCCGTCCCGGTCGGGGAGCTCGTCGACGACGTGTACGGGGACGATCCGCCGCTCGACGCGCCCGCCGCCCTCCAGGCCCTCGTCGGCCGCCTCCGCCGGATCCTCGGCCGCGAGGCCGTCGCCGCCGTGCCCGGCCCCGGCTACCGGCTCGCCGCGAGCCCGGAGGACATCGACCTGTACGTGTTCGAGCGCCGCGCGGCCGACGCCGCCGCCCGCCTCGACGCCGGCGACCCCGCCTCGGCCGCCGCCCTCCTGCGCGACGCCCTCGGACTCTTCCGCGGCCCCGCCCTCGCCGACCTGCCCGGGCCGGCGGGCGTCCGCCCCGAGGCCCAGCGCCTCGCCGCCCTGCGCCGCCGCGTCGAGGCCGACCTGCGGCGCGGCGCCGTCGACGGACTCGTACCGGAGCTGACCGAGCTCACCGCCACGCACCCGTACGACGAGGGCTTCCACGCCCAGCTCATCCGCGCCCTGCGCGCCGAGGGCCGCCAGGCCGACGCCCTCGCCGCATACGAGACGGCCCGCCGCACCCTCGCGGACGCCCTCGGCACCGACCCGGGCCCCGAACTGACCGCCCTCCACCGGGAACTCCTCACCCCCGCCGCCCCGACCGCGCGGCCGGACCCGACCGCTCCACCCGCGCCCGCACCGGCCGGAGCGCCCGCCCCCGGCCGACAGCCCGCCGGCGGCAACATCCGCCCCCGCCTCACCTCCTTCGTCGGCCGGGAGCCGGAGCTGGCCGCGCTCCGGGACGACCTCGGCCGGTCCCGGCTCGTGACGCTCACCGGGCCCGGCGGCTCCGGGAAGACGCGGCTCGCCGAGGAGGCCGCCCGGCAGGTCGCCGGCCCCGACGCGTGGATCGCCGAACTCGCCCCGCTCGACGACCCGGGGGCGCTCCCCGGCGCCGTCCTCTCCGCCCTCCGCCTCCGCGAGACCACCCTGATCACCCGCGACGGAGCCCCGCTCCAGGACGACCCCACCGCCCACCTCGTCGAGCACCTCGCCGACCGCCCCTCCCTCCTCCTCGTCCTGGACAACTGCGAACACGTCATCGACGCCGCCGCCGCCCTCACCGAGACGCTCCTCGCCCACTGCCCGCACCTCCGCGTCCTCGCGACCAGCCGCGAACCCCTCGGCGTCCCCGGCGAGTCCGTCCGCCCGGTCGAGCCGCTGCCGCCCGCCCCCGCGCACCGCCTCTTCGCCGAACGGGCCCGCGCGGTCCGCCCCGACTTCGACCAGGAGCGGGAACACGGCGCCGGCACCGCCGACGCCGTCGCGGAGATCTGCCGCCGGCTCGACGGCCTGCCCCTCGCCATCGAACTGGCCGCCGCCCGCCTGCGGCTGCTCACCCCCCGCCAGATCGCCGACCGCCTCGACGACCGCTTCCGCCTCCTCAGCTCCGGCGCCCGCACCCTGCTGCCCCGCCAGCAGACCCTCCGCGCGGTCGTCGACTGGTCCTGGGACCTGCTCGACCCGGCCGAGCGCACCCTGCTCCGCCAGGTCTCCGTCTTCGCCGGCGGCTGGGACCTCCCGGCCGCCGAAGCCGTCAACGCCCCGGCCCCCGAGGAGACCCCCGCCCCCAGGGAGACCCTCGCCCCCAGGGAGACCCCCACCTCCCAGGAGTCCCCCACCTCCCGGGAGAACCCCACCTCCTGGAAGACCCTCACCTCCCGGGAGCACCCCGACACCCTCACCACCCTCGGCGCCCTCGTCGACAAGTCCCTCGTGGTCGCCACCCCCACCGACCACGGCGAGATGCGCTACCGCCTCCTGGAGACCATCCACGAGTACGCCGCCGAGCGCGCCGCCGAGACCCCGGCCCTGCTCGCCGCCGCCGAGGCCGCCCACACCGCGCACTTCACCGCCCTCGTCGAGGAGGCCGAGCCCAAGCTCCGCTCCGCCGAGCAGCTGCCCTGGATCGACCGGCTCGAACGGGACCTCGACAACATCCGGGCCGCCCTCCACCGCACCCTCGTCCCCTCCGAGCCCGCCGGACAGGGGGGACCCCCGCCCGACGAGGCCGCCGGCTTCCGCCTCCTCTTCGCCATGGGCTGGTTCTGGTGGCTGCGCAACTACCGCGCCGAGGGCCTGGCCTGGACCCGGCGCGCCCTCGCCCTGGGGGAGGACCCGGCCGACCGGTCCGACCCCCGCTACTGGCCGCGGATGCACCTGCGGATGCTCTCCTTCTTCCTCGCCATGGAGGACGAGCACATGTACATGGGCGACCTCCGGGAGAACGAGGACGCGCTGGTACTGGTCCGCCGCGTCCGGGACGCCTTCGGCAAGGACCCCGGCCCGGAGTCCGCCCGCTTCCCGGGGCTGCTCTGGCCGTTCACCGCGTACCTCACCGAGGAGCCGCTGACGGTCCGCGCCTTCCTCGACGCCGGCATCGACGTCTGCCGCCGGTACGGCGGCGACTGGGAGGTCGGCGTGAGCCTGATGTTCCGCACCCACATGATCGTGGACATGCCTGGCGGCATGGCGGGCGTCGACGAGGACCTGGCCGAACTCCGCGCCCTCTGCCGCAAGGTCGGCGACCGCTGGATGAGCGCCCAGGTCGCCTCGGCCGCCGCCGAGGCGAACATGACGCGGGGCCGCCTGGCGGAGGCCGAGGAGGCGTACGAGGAGGCGCTCGGGCTCGCCCGCGAGGTCGGCGCCCACGCCGAGGCCCCGTTCCTCATGGCCCGGCTCGCCGAACTGGCCTACCGCGACGGGGACACGGACGCCGCCGAGCGGGGCCTCGACGAGGCCGCGCGGGAGTCCGAGCGGCTCCACCTCCGGGACGCCCTCGCCTACGTGGACTGCATGCGCGCCGTCCTCGCCCTCGACCGCGGCGACCCCGCACGCGCGCGTGCCTGGCTCACCTCGGCCGGTGCGCACGCCCGCACCGGCAGTCCGCCGCCGCACTTCGCCATCGCCCTGGAGGGGTTCGCCGCCAAGATCGAGGCCCACGAGGGCGCGGGCCCGGCGGCCGTGCGGGGCGCCGCCGCCGCGCTGCGCGCCTCCCTCGGCGGCCACTGCGCGGACATCATCGTGATCAGTCTCGGCGAGGGGCTGGCCTTCGCCCTGCACCGGGCGGGCGACGCGGCCCTCTGCGCGCGCGTGGCGGCCGCCGTCGACACCTGGCGGGGGGACATCCCCCGCTCGGTGCCCGAGCGGCGCGAGGCCGGGACGATCCTCGCCGCCTGCCGGTCCGCGCTCGGCGAGGACGGCCTCGCCGCCGCCCGCGCGGCCGGTGCCGCCCTCTCCCCCGAGGAGGTGCTGGCCCTCCTGGAGCCGTACGCCTCCGGCACCGCCGCCTGACCGGCCGTCAGGAGCAGGTGATCCGGGACTCCGCCCAGTCGGCGACGGCGGCCCGCCCGAACGGCGTGTGCTCCTCCACCACGAGCCGGAGCGTGGACCGCCCGGCGAGGGGCACGCGGACCGGCACCGCCGGGTCGCCGGGCCGGACCACGGGCGAGCGCCAGAGCCGCTGCCCGTCCCCGTACACGGAGAAGCGGACGCCGCCGGGGCCGAGCGGGGCGCTCAGGTCGTCGACGCCGACGACCGCCTCGTAGCTCGCGCACTGCCGGTTGAGCCGGATGAGCAGCGAGGACGGGGCGTGCACGCTGACTCCGTACGCGTACGTGCTGTCGCTGATCGACATCCCCTGGCGCGACCACATCCAGGTGCCGTCCTCCATGACGACCTCGGGCGCGGTGCCGTCGCCGAACGCCTCGTACTCCAGCCGGTTGACCTGGTAGGAGGTGGGCGCGGGCGGCGGGGGAGGGGTCGTCGGCGGCGGGGTGGGCGTCGGCGTGGGCTTCGGGGTCGCCTTCGGCGCGGGGCTGGGCGGCGGGCTCGTCGGCTTCGGCGCCGGCCTGGGCGAGGGCTTCACCGTCGGCGTGGGCTTCGGGGCGGGCTTCGGCTTCGGCGCCGGCTCCGGCGCGGGCGGCGCGGGCGGTGCCGGCTTCGGTTTCGGCGCGGGCTTCGCCGGCGGCGGGGGCTCGGCCGGTGCGACGGGGGTGACGGACGGCGGGGCGGGCCGGGGCGCGGCGGCGGGCTGCGGGTCGCCGGCCATCGCCCAGACGAGTCCGGCCGCCGCGGCGACGGCCACGGCGGCGGCGATCCCGGCCTTCGCGGGCGCGCCGAGCCCCTCGGCGGCGGCCCCGCCGGAGGCCGCGCCGGACGTCGTCCCGCCGGTGGCGGCCGCCGCGGCCCCGGCGCCGGCCGCGCCCGCCGCGCCGCCGGCGACGATGCCGGCGGCCTTGAGGGAGTATCCGGCGGCGAACCAGCCGATGACCGCGATCGGGAGCAGCGCCGGGATGCCGGCGTTGACGTGGGCGAGTTCGCCGGCGGCGAGCCGGCACTGGGCGCACTCCTCCAGGTGCTTGCGGAGCCCGCGCTCGGCCCGCATCCGCAGGCCGCCGCGCGCGTAGGCGCCGAGCCGGTCGGCGTACCGGGCGCAGTCGCCGCCGGTGGTCAGCGACTGGCTGACGTGCGCCTGGAGGTAGGCCTGCTTGAGTCCTTCGCGGGCGCGACTGGCGAGCACCGCGGTGGCGTTGGCGGTCAGGCCGAAGAGGGGGGCGACCTCGCTGGGCGACTCCTCCTCGACGGTGGTGTGCCACAGCACGGCCTGCCAGCGCTCGGGCAGCGAGCGGAAGGCCTGCATGGCCAGCGACTGTTCGGCCTCCTGCATGGCCCGGACCTCGGCGCCGAGGTCCATGGTGTCCTGGTCGGAGACCTCGGAGGAGCGGGCGGCGTCGGCGGCGAAGACGGCGAAGTCCTCGACGAGGTGCTCGCGCTTCTGGGTCTTGGCCCAGCTCGCGCCGACCCGCCGGACGGTGGCCAGGTGGAAGCGGTCCACCTCCAGCCGGGCCAGCAGCTCCAGGAGGTCCCCGACGTGCTTGGCCGGGTGGTACGCCTCCGGTCCGCCCTCCGGA
>NZ_JBEZUZ010000164.1:0-7800 GCF_040636735.1 Streptomyces sp. NPDC035033
ACCCGGCCGAACCGCCGCTCAGCGCCCGCCGGATCGTCGGCTACTCGCCGCGCTTCCGGGCCGCCGGCACCCGGGCCTGACGGCCCGCGCCCCGGGGGGGCCCCCCCCCCCCGCGGCGGGGGGCCCCGGGGGGGGGGCCGCGCCCCCCGCTGGCCCCCGGGGGCGGGGGGCCGGCCGCGGCCGCCCCCCCGCGCCAGGGCGCGGGGGTCCACGGGCGTGGCCGCCGGGCGGGCGGGGGCGCCGCCGGCCCGGTCGGAGGCCGGGGCGGGGCGGCCGGGCAGCAGGGTGAACTCCATCCCGGTCAGCTCCATGACGGGCTCGCCGCCGGTGTACGGGGCGGTGGCCGGGCTCGCGCCGGCGTCGGCGGCCGGGTCGGTGCTCGGGGCGGTGCCCGGGGCCGCGCCCGGGTTGGTGTTCGGGCCGGCGTCGCCGTCGAGCAGGACGACGTCCAGGCTGAAGGCCGGGGCGGCCGCGTCGTCGCGGTGGACGCGCAGGAGGGAGCGCAGCCGCTCCCCGCGGGGCTTCTTGAAGGCGCGCAGCCGCGCGATGCGGGTGGCGATGTACTGCCGGCCGTCGTCGGCGAAGGCCGCGAGGCCGTGCGTGGCCGCGTCGAGGACGGGCGGGGGCAGGTGCTCGGCGCGGGAGGTGCCCGTGCCGGAGAACGTGGTGACGGCGAAGTCCTCGCCGTACGCGCGGACCTCGGTGACCCTGCTGAACTGCGGTCCGTAGTCCAGGCCCGTCCGGGCGTAGGCGGCGCGCACCTCCTCGCCGGTGAGGACCCGTCCTGGTGCCGGGCCGTCGGGCCGGGCGGCGTCGGTCCGCGCGAGGCGGTCCAGCAGCTCGCGCCCGGTCCCGGTGAGCGCTCCGGCGGCCTGTGCCGTGTCGGGCGCGGCGATCACGGCACTGGCGTGCAGGGTCTCGGGGGCGGTGTCGTCGGCGGCCGGCCGGCTGCGGACCTCGACGGCGAAGGAGCCGTCCGCCGCCGGGGTGGCGCGGGTGAGCAGCAGGGCCGGCCGGTCGGTCAGGAACAGCGCCTGGTGGAAGCGGACGTCCTCCAGGGCCCGCCGGGTGTCGCCGAGGAGTTCGTCCTGCAGGGCCAGCAGCAGTTCCAGGTGGGCCGCGGCGGGGAAGAAGGCCCGGCCGCCCGTGGTGTGGTCGGCGAGGTAGGCGGGCCGCGTGGCGCTGACGCGCGCGGCGAAGGCCCGTACTCCGGCGGCCGGGGCATCGACGGGACGGCCGAGCAGCGGGTGGGCGCCGTCGGCGGCGAGCCGCCCGCCGGTGCGGGCCGGCAGGCGGTAGGAGCGGCGGTCGAAGGCGTAGGGGGGCAGTTCGATCCGGCGGCCGGGCCGGTCGGCGTACACCTGGGACCAGGCGATGTTCAGCCCGGCCTCGTACGCGCCGGCGAGCGCGGCGGTGAGCCGGGTGCCGGCCTCGTCCTTGGGGCTCAGGCAGCTCAGCCAGCGGTGCCGGGCCGGGTCCACGCACTGGCGGGCCAGCGAGGTCAGGGCGCCGGAGGGGCCGACCTCCAGGAAGACGTGGCGGCCGCGGGCGTCGATGGCGCGCACCCCTTCGGCGAACGCGACGGTCTCGTTGACGTGCCGGATCCAGTAGTCGGCGGTGGCCAGTTCGGCGTACGGGGCGATCCGGCCGGTGAGGTTGGAGACGATCGGCAGCCGCGGCTCGTGGAACTCGACGGACGCGAGGACCTTGCCGAGGCGTTCGGAGATCTCGGCCATGAGGGGCGAGTGGAAGGGGGCGGCGACCCGCAGCGGGGTGACGTCCCGGCCCTGGTCGCGCAGGGCGGCCACGGCCGCGTCGAGGGAGTCGGCGGCGCCGGAGACCACGCACTGCCGGGGGGCGTTGTCGGCCGCGACGGCCAGGTCGGGCCAGGCGGCGAGCAGCGGTGCGACCTCCTGCGCGGGCGCCGACACCGCGGCCATGCCGCCGGGGCGGGACACCGACTCGATGAGGGTGGCGCGGGCCGAGAGGAAGGCGGTGCCGTCGGCGAGGGTGAACAGCCCGGCCACGGTGGCGGCGACGATCTCGCCGACGCTGTGGCCGATCAGCACGCTGGGCTTGACCCCCCAGGACAGCCAGAGCTGGGCGAGGGCGTACTCCAGGGTGAACAGCGCGGCGTGCGTGTACGGCGTACGGGCGAGGACCTCGGCGGCGTCGGGCGTCTCGCCGAACATGACGGCGGCCACGGAGCGGCCGAGGTGGGCGGTGAACAGGGCGTCGCAGGCGTCGACGTGGCGCCGGAACACCGGGGACGAGGAGTAGAGGGAGCGGCCCATGCCGACGTACTGGGCGCCGGAGCCGGTGAAGAGGAAGGCGACCTTGCGGAAGGTGTCGGCCGTGCCGCCGGTCGTCTCGCCGCCCTCGTCGCCCGGCCCCTGGGGCTCGGCCCAGGCGCGCAGCCTGGCGGTGAGCTGGTCGGTGTCGGCGACGGCGGCGGCGTGACGGTGGCGGAAGTGGGAACGGCCGGTGGCGCGGGTGCGGCACAGGTCGGCGAGGGCGGTGCCGGGGTGGTCGGCGAGGAAGCGGAGGTGGCGCTCGGCCTGGAGGCGCAGGGCGGGGCGGGTCTTGGCGGAGAGGGTGAAGACGTGCCCGGCGGGGACGGGGGGCTGGGGAGTTTCGGGCCGGGGGGTTCGGGCGGCCTCGGGACGGGTGGGCGGGGCGTCCTGTCCGGGGGCGTGTGCGGTGGGCCGTGCCGTGCGGTCGGCCCGCCCGGTCGCGTCGTCCTCCGTCAGCCCCGCGGGCACGGCGGCCGGCGGTTCCTCCAGTACGGCGACCGCGATGGCCCCGGCGACGCCGAAGCCGTTCACCGTGGCGCGGCGGACGGGGGCCTCCCAGGGGCGCGTCTCGTCCGGGACCGTCAGGGGGTAGCTGTCCCAGGGGATGCGTCCGGAGAGGTCGCGCCAGCGGTGCGGGTAGAACACGCCCGCCCGCATCTGGGCGATCACCTTGATGACGGCGCCCAGTCCGGCGGCGGGCTCCATGTGGCCGATGTTGGCCTTGAGCGAGCCGATGGTCAGCGGGGCGCCGGGGCTGTGGGAGTCCCCGAAGACACCGTTGATCGAACCGACCTCGATGGGGTCGCCGAGCGGGGTGCCGGTGCCGTGCGCCTCGACGTACTGGATGTCGCCCGGCTCCAGCCGGGCATTGGCCAGGGCCGCGCGCATGACCGCCTCCTGGGCGGTGCCGTTGGGCGCGCTCAGGCCCGCGCTCTCGCCGTCCTGCCCGATGGCGGTGCCGCGGACCAGGGCCAGGACGGTGTCCCCGTCCACGAGCGCGTCGGAGAGCCGCTTGAGGACGAGGGCGCCGCAGCCCTCGGCGCGGGCGTATCCGTCGGCGCTCTCGTCGAAGGTCTTGCAGTGGCCGTCCGGCGCGAGGAACTGCCCGTGGGAGAGGATGACGAAGGAGCGGGGGTTGTGCAGCGCGTTCACGGCGGCGCACAGCGCGAGGGAGCATTCGCGGCGGCGCAGCCCCTCGACCGCGAGGTGCAGGGCGGTGAGGGACGAGGCGCAGGCGGTGTCCGTCGTCAGGCTCGGGCCGCGCCAGCCCAGGAAGTAGGAGAGCCGGCCGGACATGGAGTAGCCGCCGAGGCCGGTGGCGAGGCTGCCGTCGAGCTGCTCGTCGGCGAGCTGCTCCAGCTCCAGGGCGAAGTCGAGGGGGGAGGCGCCGACGTAGACGCCGCCGTCGCCGTGGCGCAGGGCGGCGGGGTCGATGCCGGCGTTCTCCAGGGCTTCCCAGGAGGTCTCCAGCAGCAGCCGCTGGGCCGGGTCGACGTACGGGGCCTGCCTGGGCGGGATGTTGAAGAACTGGGCGTCGAATTCGTCGACCGACTCCAGGAAACCGCCGGCGGCCGCGGTGATCAGGGATTCGTCGACTTCCGCGGTCCAGCGGTCGCGGGGCAGCGGCCTTATTCCGGAACGCCCCTCGCGCAGAAACGCGTCGAGATCGGCCATCGAGTCGTTGCCCCCGGGAAGCCGCATGCCGATCCCGACCACCGCGATCGGCTCGTGCTTCTCCAGGAGGAACTGGCCGAGCATTCTGTGCTGCTGGCGCAGGGTCTCCTGGGCCGCCTCGAACTGTCGACGTATTTCCTGATCCATTTCGGATGCTTCCGGCACGGCGGCACCTCGCACCTTTCTGCCATGTGAGGCTTTCCGGGGGGTTTCCCGATGTGCTCGTTCTCGGGATCTCGTGATGTACTCGACGTGCTCGACGACCGGGTGTCCGCGTCCGCCGGCCTCGCCGGACCCGCGGCGGCGCGTGCCGGCGGGGCCGGGGTCAGCGCGCCGGGTCCTCCGCGTCGAAGAGGCCGGTCAGCACCTCGGTGGCCAGGTACTCCAGCAGTTGCTCGACGGTCGGCCGGTTGAACAGCGCGGTGCTGCTGATGCCCGTCCCCAGCAGGTCCTCCAGACGCTGCTTGACGGTGGTGAGCATCAGCGAGGTCATGCCCAGCTCGAAGAAGGTGTCCTCCAGCGGGAATTCCTCGTCCTCGGTCATGAGGAGCACGGTCCGGAATTCCGCGGTGACGGTTTCCTCCAGGGCCGACCAGCGCTCTGCCCGGGAAATGGACTCCAGTTGTTCGGCGATCGGCGCCATGAGAATCACCTTTCTGCCATTCGATTTGATTAGAACACAGGCGACTTGACGACTGGCTGACACGATCCTGACCGGATCCGGCCGCAGAGCGGGACCGGAAGCTGTCAGTTCAGCGTCAGGCGGGTCATGGGAACCTCATACGCAGGAGTGTGTTCAAGATCCGTTCAGGAGGGCGACGACATGCACAGCATCAAGCGGATCGCGCAGATCACGCGGGAGGAACTGCGCGCCGACGGCTACTCACTGGTACCGGCCGGTCAATTCACCCTGGCTCCCGAATTGCAGCCGCTGGTGAAGGAACTGGCCGACGAATGGGAGCGGCTGGAGACCGACCAGTACCTGAAGGACGGCTCGCGCTTCCGCGAGCGCCGCTACGACCGGTTCTACTTCCTGCCCCGCACGGGCGAGGTCCGGCTGCGCCCGCACCGGCCCTACTTCCAGTCGGAAGGCGTCAACGGGTACGCGGGCGGCATCCCGCGCGAGGTGGCCCCGCTGAGCTCCGCGACCCTCGCCAACCCGCTGCTGACCCGGCTGCTGCGGGACGACTTCGCCCACTTCCCGCTGACGGACGACGACCCCCGCCTGGACGAGCCGTGGGACGTGCAGTGCCACCAGTTCCGCATCATCAGCACCCCCGACGAGATCGGCGAGCCGACCCCCGAGGGGCCGCACCGCGACGAGGTGGACTACGGCGTGATCCACCTGATGGGCCGGGTCAACACCGAGGGGGGCGAGTCGCAGGTCTACACCCGGGACAAGAAGCTGGTCACCCAGTTCGTCCTGACCGACCAGATGGACACCATGTTCTGGGCGGACCAGCAGATCCTGCACGCCGTACAGCCCATCCGGCCGTCCGACCACGGCGGGCCCGCCGTACGCGACGTGCTGATCATGGGCTACAAGCACAGCCCGGACCTCCAGCGGATCGAAGAGGTCTGACGCGCTCCCCCGGCCTCCTCCGCCGCTCCCTGCTCCCCCGGCTCTCCCACTGCTCCGGTACGGCGTGGCCGGCTCCAGCGGCAACGCCGTACCGCCGTCACCGTGTCGCATGCCTCCACCGGCCCGAGAAGCGGTCCAGCATGAACGGGACAGGCCCCGGAGATCCGATCCGACCCGATGCGATCCGATCCGATCCGGAGCGGCTTCGCCACGGAGCCCTCCGCCCGACAGGATCGCCCCGGGGCTCCCCGAGGTTCCTGTGGTTCCCGAGGCCCCCTGAGGTTCCCGCAGAGGAGACGGTCACGATGACGACGCAACCGATCAAGCCGCACCCGCTCTTCGCCCGCTTCTACGCCACGCTCGCCGGTCCCGCCCTGGAGAAGGCGGGCGTCGCCGAACACCGCGCGCGGCTCCTGGCCGGTCTGTCCGGTGAGGTGATCGAGATCGGCGCGGGCAACGGGCTGAACTTCCCCCACTACCCCGCCGCCGTGACCCGCGTCGTCGCCGTCGAGCCGGAGCCGAACCTCCGCGCGCTCGCCCGGCACGCAGCCCGCCGCGCGCCCGTCCCGATCGAGGTCGAAACGGCCCGGGCCGAGCGCCTGCCCCACCCCGACGCGTCGTTCGACGCGGCCGTCGCGTGCCTGACCCTCTGCTCCATCGCCGACCCCGACAGGGCGCTCGCCGAGCTCCACCGGGTGCTCCGGCCCGGCGGACAGCTCCGGTTCTTCGAGCACGTGCGGGCGGACGCGCCGGTCATGCGGCGCGTCCAACGCGTCCTCGACGCCACGGTCTGGCCCCGTCTGATGGGCGGCTGCCACACCGGTCGCGACACCCGGAGCGCCATCGCCTCCGCCGGATTCACCTTCACCGCCGTCGAGCGCTTCGACTTCCCCTCGACCCGGATCCCGATGCCCGCCACCGTCCACATCCTCGGCACCGCCGTACGACCCGCCCCGGGGAGCGCTCCCTGAGCCGAGCCGAGCCGAGCTGAGCTGAGCAGATCAGATCAGATCAGATCCCATTCGAGGGCTCCCGGGGGCGCGGGGCGGCGGCGCGCATGAATGTCCGCGCGGGGGTGGGGCAGGGGCTGGGAGCAGGGGGTGTCGGGTTCGGCGTGCTCGTGCGGGTGCCTGGGAGGCCGTCATGGCTCGGTCGGTCGGTATCGATCTGGGGACGACCAACTCGGTGGTGTCCGTGCTGGAGGCCGGCGAGCCCGTGGTCGTGGCGAACGCGGAGGGTGCGCGGACGACACCGTCCGTGGTGGCCTTCGCCCGGGGCGGGGACGTGCTCGTCGGGGAGCCGGCCAAGCGGCAGGCCGTGACGAACGTGGGGCGCACCGTGCGGTCGGTCAAGCGGCACATCGGCGAGGCGGACTGGCGGTTCCCGGCGAGCGGTGAGATCGACGGCAAGCGGTACACCGCGCAGGAGATCTCCGCCCGCGTGCTGCAGAAGCTGAAGCGCGACGCCGAGGCGTACCTGGGCGAGGACGTCACGGACGCGGTGGTGACCGTACCGGCGTACTTCGACGACACACAGCGCACCGCGACGAAGGAGGCCGGCGAGATCGCCGGCCTGAGGGTGCTGCGGATCGTGAACGAGCCGACCGCGGCCGCGCTCGCGTACGGGCTGGACAAGGAGAACGACCAGACGGTCCTCGTCTTCGACCTCGGTGGCGGCACCTTCGACGTGTCTCTCCTGGAGATCGGCGACGGCGTCGTCGAGGTGAAGGCCACCAACGGGGACACCCGCCTCGGTGGCGACGACTGGGACCAGCGGCTCGTGGACCATCTCGTCACGCGGTTCCGGAACGGGCACGGGATCGACCTGTCGAAGGACGCGATGGCGTCGCAGCGGCTGCGCGAGGCCGCGGAGAAGGCGAAGATCGAGCTGTCCTCCGCCACCGAGACCACCATCAACCTGCCCTACATCACGGCCTCCGCCGAGGGCCCGCTGCACCTGGAGGAGAGACTCGGCCGGGCGCAGTTCGAGAAGATGACGGAGGACCTCCTCGGGCGGTGCGAGGCGCCGTTCCACCAGGCGGTGGACGACGCGGGGATCGACGTGGGCCGGATCGACCACGTGATCCTGGTCGGCGGCTCGACGCGGATGCCGGCCGTGACCGGCCTGGTGCGGTCCCTGACGGGCAAGGAGCCGCACAAGGGCGTGAACCCGGACGAGGTCGTCGCCATCGGCGCCGCGCTCCAGGCCGGTGTCCTCAAGGGCGAGGTCAAGGACGTCCTGCTCCTCGAC
>NZ_JBEZUZ010000165.1:0-7653 GCF_040636735.1 Streptomyces sp. NPDC035033
CGGCCCGCGGCGCCGGCGGCGGGCCGGGGACGGGCGGGCCGGGCGGGTGCGGGGACGCGGCGGCGCGGGGGCTCCTGGGAGGGCACTGCTCGGTCACCTGCCGGAGGTCGTGGGGGCGGTGGCGGCCGGCCGCCGCTCGGTGGCGGTCGGCTCCGGGGCGGTGCTCGCGCCGGGGCCGGCGGTGGCCTCCCGGGTACGGGCGGGGCCGGGGTCGCCGGTGCGGGCCGGGGCGCGGGACGGCGTGCGGCCGGGCTTCGGGGAGGGGGCGACGGTGGGCTCGCCGAGGACCTTGCCGTCGGGGCCGAGGAAGGCGGGGCTGCCGCCGGGGACCATGCCGAGCTCGCGGGCGCGGCGTTCCAGGGCGTCGGGGGCCGCGTGGGCGTCGACGTCCCGCTGGAGGGCCTGCTCCTCGTCGGTGAGTTCGGTGGTGCGGTCCTTGAGCTCGCGCAGCTTGAAGGAGCCCTGGTTGAGGGCGGAGTTCAGCAGCAGCAGGGTGATGAGGCCGCCGCCGAGGAGGAGGACGACGAGCAGGACGAAGGGGGTGCGGGCGGCCGAGCTGGGTCCGGACGGCATCAGCCGTCCGAGCCGCGCGGCCCGGCCTTTGAGCGGCCCCCTCGCCGCGCTCACAGCACGTCCTCCCGGATGCGCTCGGCGCCCCGGAGCCGGGCGGGGGCGGCCCGGCGGTTCTCGGCCACCTCCTCCTCGGTGGGGAGTTCGGCGCCGCGGGTGAGGAGCTTGAGGCGGGGCTGGTACTGCTCGGGGACGACCGGGAGGCCGGGCGGGGCGGTGGTGGCCGCGCCGGCCGCGAAGACCTGCTTGACGAGCCGGTCCTCCAGGGAGTGGTACGAGAGGACGGCGACGCGGCCGCCGACGGCGAGGGCCTTCACGGCGGCCGGGATCGCCCGCTCCAGGACGCTCAGTTCGCCGTTGACCTCGATGCGCAGGGCCTGGAAGGTGCGCTTGGCGGGGTTGCCGCCGGTGCGCTTGGCGGCCTGCGGGAGGGCGTCGCGGATGAGCTCGACGAGCCGGGCGCTGTTGGTGAAGGGTTCCTTCTCGCGCTCGCGGACGATGGCGGAGACGATCCGCTTGGCCTGCTTCTCCTCGCCGTAGGCGCGCAGGATGCGGACGAGTTCGCCGGCCGGGTAGGTGTTGAGGACCTCGGCGGCGCTCATGCCGGTCGTCTGGTCCATGCGCATGTCGAGCGGGGCGTCCTGGGCGTAGGCGAAGCCGCGGTCGGCCTCGTCCAGCTGCATGGAGGAGACGCCGAGGTCGAAGAGGACGCCGTCGACCTTGTCGATGCCGAGCCGGTCGAGGACCTCGGGCAGTTCGTCGTAGACGGCGTGGACGAGGGTGGCGCGGTCCCCGTAGGGGGCGAGCCGCTCGGCGGAGAGGCGCAGGGCCTCCTTGTCGCGGTCGAGGGCGACGAGCCGGGCCTCCGGAAAGGCGCGGAGCAGGGCCTCGCTGTGTCCGCCGAGGCCCAGGGTGCAGTCGACGACGACCGCTCCCGGGTGCCGGAGGGCAGGGGCCAACATGTCCAGGCACCGCTGGAGCATCACCGGGACGTGTCGGTCGTTGCTCAACGCACCCTCTCAGAACGGGCACGGCGAGCGGGTAAGGGAGGCCGAGCCGTGGGTGCCGCCGCGCACACGGGGGAGAAACCGCTTCATATCGCTCGATTGTCTCCAGGAACTCCGCGCCACTCTAGTCCACGGACGGGGCCGGTCAATCAACCGGCTGGCGCGTCGCGCGGCGCCGGGTGTCCGTGCGGACATTCCGGGCGGTTCACCCGATCGGCGGCGTCGGACGGATGCTGTGGGGTGGCTCACACGCGGATCCATTGGCGCTCTTTGTCCTCTTCTCACAGCGGGTCCGCCGGGGCGGTGCCCCCTACCGTCGGAGCCATGACGACTTCCGCACACCCCTCCCCCGGCGCGCCGGGCGCGCCGGCCGCCGGCCCCTCGGTCACCGAGCGGCTCGTCCAGGCGAACGCGCGGTACGCCGCCGACTTCACCGACCCGGGCACGGACGCGCGGCCGGTGCTCCGCGTCGCCGTCGTCGCCTGCATGGACGCCCGGCTCGACCTGCACGCGGCGCTGGGGCTCGAACTCGGGGACTGCCACACCATCCGCAACGCGGGCGGGGTCGTCACCGACGACGTGATCCGTTCCCTCACCATCAGCCAGCGGGCGCTCGGCACCCGCGCCGTGATGCTGGTGCACCACACCGGCTGCGGTCTGGAGTCGCTCACCGAGGACTTCCGGCACGAGCTGGAGGACGAGGTGGGCCAGCGGCCGGCCTGGGCGGTGGAGGCCTTCCGGGACGTGGACCAGGACGTGCGGCAGTCGATGCGGCGGGTCCGGACCTCCCCGTTCCTGCCGCACACGGACGACGTCCGGGGCTTCGTGTTCGACGTGACGACGGGGCTGCTGCGCGAGATCGATCCGGCGTGACGGCGGGCCCGCCGCGCGGGACCGCCCCTGTGGAGAATGGTTTCAGCACCGGCCTCAGCACATCTTCCGCCACCGCGTAAGACGACAAACCCTGGCATTCCCTCCACAGTTGTCCACAGTCGAGTGACAGGGCCCGGCCATCCCCACAAGAATGCTCGGGTGACACCCCCCGAACATCCCACCGGGGGCAGGTGTCCGTGTTCCTGCAAGGCCGAGGAGGGCCGGGGTGACGACCTACGACGACCGAGCGAGCCATGGGGGACCCCCCATTCGAGCGGAGTCGAGAATGGGGGAAGACTTGACCACCACCGCGGAGCGCGTCCGCGGCTCGGTGGAGAGCGTGATCGAGGGCAAGCCCGAGGTCGTACGTCTCGCGCTGACCGTGCTGCTCGCCGAGGGCCACCTCCTCATCGAGGACGTACCCGGCGTCGGCAAGACCATGCTCGCCAAGACGCTCGCGCGGTCCATCGACTGCTCGGTGCGCCGCATCCAGTTCACCCCCGACCTGCTGCCGTCGGACGTCACCGGCGTGTCGATCTTCGACCAGCAGCGGCGGGAGTTCGAGTTCAAGCCGGGCGCGATCTTCGCCCAGATCGTCATCGGCGACGAGATCAACCGGGCCTCGCCCAAGACGCAGTCCGCGCTCCTGGAGTCGATGGAGGAGCGCCAGGTCACCATCGACGGGCACACCTACGAACTGCCCAGCCCCTTCATGGTGGTGGCCACCCAGAACCCGGTCGAGATGGAGGGCACCTACCCGCTGCCCGAGGCCCAGCGCGACCGCTTCATGGCCCGGGTCTCCATCGGCTACCCCAGCCCCGAGGCCGAGTTCCAGATGCTCGACGTGCACGGAGCGGTCAACCCGCTGGACGACCTCCAGCCGGTCGCCCACGCCCACGAGGTCCTCAAGCTGATCGAGGCGGTCCGCGCGGTGCACGTCGCCGACGCCGTGCGGCGGTACGCGGTCGACATCGTCGCCGCCACCCGCACCCACCCCGACCTGCGGCTCGGCGCCTCCCCGCGCGCCACGCTCCACCTGCTGCGGGCCGCCCGCGCCTCCGCCGCCCTCGCCGGGCGCGCGTACGTGCTGCCCGACGACCTCCAGGCGCTGGCCGTGCCGGTGCTCGCGCACCGGCTGCTGCCCACCGCGCAGGCCCAGCTGGGCCGCCGGAGCGCCGAG
This sequence comes from Streptomyces sp. NPDC035033, assembly GCF_040636735.1. Lineage (NCBI taxonomy): Bacteria > Bacillati > Actinomycetota > Actinomycetes > Kitasatosporales > Streptomycetaceae > Streptomyces > Streptomyces sp. NPDC035033. The sequence goes on from NZ_JBEZUZ010000165.1 coordinate 3,631, forward strand.
CAGGTCGTCCTCGACATCCTCCAGCGGACCCCCGTCCCGTCCTCGGCCCCGCCCGCCGGCCCGCTCTACGGCGGGCAGACCGGCGGCCGGCAGCTGTGATGGCGACCCCCGTCGCACCCGAGGCGCGGCGGGCCGACGACCGCGACGGCCCCCGGACCCCGGACGGCCGGGGCGGCCTGCGGGCCGCCCTCGGCGGCCTCACCACCCGCGGCCGGTCCTTCCTGGCCGCCGGAGCGGCGGCCGCCGTCTGCGCCTACGTGCTCGGCCAGGCCGACCTCCTCCGGGTCGGCCTGCTGCTCGCCGGCCTGCCGCTGATCTGCGCCCTCGTCCTGCACCGCACCCGCTACCGGGTCGCCACCTCCCGCCGGCTCACCCCGCGGCGGGTGGAGGCCGGCACCGAGGCCCGGGTCCAGCTCCGCATGGAGAACGTCTCCAAGCTCCCCACCGGGCTGCTGATGCTCCAGGACCACGTGCCGTACATGCTGGGCCCCCGCCCCCGCTTCGTCCTCGACCGGGTCGAGGCCGGCGGCCGGCGCGAGGTCTCCTACCGGGTCCGCTCCGACCTGCGCGGCCGCTTCCCGCTCGGCCCGCTCCAGCTCCGGCTGAGCGATCCCTTCGGGATGTGCGAACTCACCCGCTCCTTCAGCGCGTACGACACCCTGACCGTCGTCCCGCGCACCACGGCGCTGCCGCCGGTCCGGCTGGGCGGCGAGGCGTCGGGGTACGGGGACGGCCTGCAGCGCACGCTGGCCCTGGCCGGCGACGACGACATCATCCCGCGCGCCTACCGGCACGGCGACGACCTGCGCCGGGTCCACTGGCGCTCGACCGCCCGGTACGGCGAGCTGATGGTCCGCCGCGAGGAGCAGCCCCAGCGGTCCCACTGCACGGTCCTCCTCGACACCCGCCGGGCCGGCTACCAGGGCTCCGGCCCCGACTCGGCCTTCGAGTGGGCGGTCTCCGGCGCGGCCTCCGTCCTGACCCACATGCTGGAGCGCGGCTACGCGGTCCGGCTGCTCACCGACACCGGCGCCGCGGTACCCGGCGAGGGCTCCGACGGCTACACCGGCACGAGCGGCGACTCCGCGGAGACGGCCGGGCTGATGATGGACACCCTCGCGATCGTCGACCACTCCGACGGCGCCGGGCTCTCCCGCGCCTCCGACGTGCTGCGCGCCGGGAGCGACGGGCTGCTCGTCGCCTTCCTCGGCGACCTCGACGAGGAGCAGGCCTCCCTCGCCGCGCGGATGCGCGGGCGGGCCGGCACGGCCGTCGCCTTCGTCCTGGACTCCGGCACCTGGCTGACCGGCGGCGCCGTGGCCGGCGCCGTCGCGCAGCGGGTCCGGCGGCTGCGCGAGGCCGGCTGGACCGTCGTCCCCGTGCCGCCCGGGGCCGACATGGCCGATCTCTGGCAGCAGGCCGCCGGGGCGCTGCGGGAGACCGCCGCCGCAGACAGCTACGGAGGACGGGCATGAGCGGGCTCACCCGCCTGTCACTGGCCGCCTGGGCGGCCTCCCTGATGGCCGCCGGGGCGCTGCTGCCCCTGGTCAAGCCGGCCACCTGGATCTTCACCGCCGCCTTCCTGCTCGCCCTGCAGAGCGGTGTCGGCATGCTGTGCCGGCGGGTGCCGCTGGCCCGGCCGCTGACGATCGGCACCCAGCTGATGGTCGGCGTGATCGCCCTGACCGTGGTCTTCGCCCGGGAGCAGGCGCTGCTCGGCTTCCTGCCCGGGCCGCTCGCGGTCCAGCGGGTGGCCGAGCTGTTCCGGCTCGGCGCCGAGGACGTCGGCACCTACGCGATCCCCGCCCCGGACACCGAGGGCATCCGGCTCATGCTGGTCGCCGGCGTGCTGGCGATCGGGCTGCTCGTGGACGTCCTGGCGGTCACCTTCCGCCGCGCCGCGCCGGCCGGTCTGCCGCTGCTCGCGCTGTACTCGGTCGCCGCCGGGCTCTCCGGCGGCGGCGCCGGCGGGCTGTGGTTCGTGCTCGCCGGCACCGGCTACCTCCTGCTGCTCCTCGCCGAGGGCCGCGACCGGCTCTCCGCGTGGGGCCGGGTCTTCGGCGGGGCCCAGCGCACCGGCCGGCCCGGCTCGGCCGCGGGCGGCGGGGGGAGCGCCTTCGCCCCGGTGCGGACCGGCCGCCGGATCGGCGCCGTCGCCATGGGCCTCGCCCTGGTGGTCCCGCTCGCCCTGCCCGGCTTCTCCGGCGGGCTCCTGGGTGGATCGGGCGGCGCGGGGACCGGCGGGGGAAGCGGGGGCGGCGGCACCATCGCCGCCGTGAACCCGCTGGTCTCCCTCCAGGACAACCTGCGCCAGCCGGAGGACTTCGAGGTCCTGCGCTACCGGACCAACGCCCGGGACAACAGCGGGCTCTACCTGCGCCTCGTCGCCCTCGACCAGTTCGACGGCACCTCGTGGAAGTCCTCGGTCCGGCCGATCGAGGCGGTGCCGAAGCTGCTGCCGTGGCCCGACGGCCTCGCCCAGTCGGTCCGCACCTCCGAGGTGACCAGCAACTTCGTCGCCTCGGAGGGGTACGACCAGAAGTGGCTGCCGATGCCGTTCCCGGCCGCCCGGGTCGGCATCGAGGGCCGCTGGCGGTTCGAGCCGGCGGGCCGGATGCTCGTCGGCGACGACAAGCAGACCACCAAGGGCGTCCGCTACCAGGTGACCAGCCTCGACGTGCAGCCCACGGCCGAGCAGCTCGCCCAGGCCGCCCCGGCGCCGGAGGAGCTGCGCCGCGAGTACACCAAGGTGCCCACCAGCCTCCCGGCCGACGTGAAGGCGACGGCCCTGGAGGTCACCGAGGACGCCCGGAACGACTGGGAGCGGGCGGTCCGGCTCCAGGACTGGTTCGCCGAGGACGGCGGCTTCCGCTACGACGTCGACGTGACGTCCGGTACGGGCACCGAGGCGATCTCCCGCTTCCTGAGGGACAAGAAGGGGTTCTGCATCCACTTCTCCTTCTCGATGGCGGCGATGGCCCGCACGCTGGGCATCCCGGCGCGGGTCGCGGTCGGTTTCATGCCCGGCACCACCCAGTCCGACGGTTCGGTCTCGGTCGGCATCCGGGACGCCCACGCCTGGCCCGAGCTGTACTTCGAGGGCGCCGGCTGGACCCGTTTCGAGCCGACGCCGTCCCGTGGCTCCACGCCCGTCTACACCCGGGAGGTCTCCCCCACCGAGGGGCCGACCGGTCCCGCGCAGCCGGAGCAGTCCGCCTCCGCGCAGCCCTCGGCGGCGCCGAGCGTCGCGGAGAGCTGCCCGCCGGAGGAGCGCCGCCTCGGCGAGTGCGGCCGGGACGCGGCGGCGGCCGGCGACGTGTCGTCCGGCGGCGGTACGGACGTGCTGAAGGTGGCCGGGTGGTCGCTGGCCGCGCTGTTGCTGCTCGCCCTGCCGCTCGTGCCGCTGCTGTGGCGGACCCGGGCGCGGGCCCGCAGGCTCGCCCCGGCGGCCGGTCCGCTGGGGGTGTGGCGGGAGATCGGCGACACGGCGTGGGACTACGGCGTCGAGCCGGACGAGGCGCGGACGCCGCGGCGGACCGCGGAGCGGATCGTGCGCGCGGGTGAGCTGTCCGGGGCGGCGGCGGAGTCGGTGCACCGGGTGGCGGGGGCGGTGGAGGAGGCCCTCTACGCTCCGTCGCCGCGGCCGGTGCCGGGGCTGGCGGAGGACGCGGAGCGGGTACGGGCCGGGTTCCACGCGGGGGCCTCGCGCGCCGCCCGTCTCCGCGCCCGTTTCGCCCCCCGCTCGGCGGCCCGGCTCCACTGGGCGGCCTCGGCCCGCTGGACCGCCCTGAAGTCCCGCACCACCCGCCTCCGCCCCACCCCCTGACCCCAGGCCGAAGCGGCGCGGGCTGCGCCGCCGCTCCGTTGTGGGCAATCGTTCCGCTGGGGCTGGGGGTCCCCCTGGACGAAGTCCTTGGGGGAGGGTGGGCACAACGGAACGGCACCCTTGCGGGTGCCTCCGCGACCGGGCCTGGGCCCGCACCGAGCGAGGGGCGGCACCGATGCGGGAGAGCGTGGAGCGGC
>NZ_JBEZUZ010000166.1:0-7320 GCF_040636735.1 Streptomyces sp. NPDC035033
GGCGAGGATCTTGCGGTCCACCTCGATGTTGGCGGCCTTCAGACCCTGGATGAGGCGGTTGTACGTCATGCCGTTCTGGCGGGCAGCGGCGTTGACCGCGGCCCCCGCGGCCCCGTCCCCGGCCGCTCCGGCGGCCCCGGCGCAGGACCGGTCCCCGGCGGTCCCGGCGGCCAGCGCGATCGTCCCGTACGCGGCCCGCCGGCCCGTCCCGCGCACCGAGGGCGGCTTCGACTTCTTCGGCACGCAGAAGGCGGCGGCCATCGAGGCCGTCCAGGACACCGACCTCGCCGACGTGGTGGGCGAGGAGGTCCTGGAGGAGGCCCGCGCGGCCGCCGCGCGGCCCGTCCTGTCGGCCCCCGCCCTGACCACGGTCCCGGCCACGGCCTCCGCCCCGGCCGGAGCACCGGCCGGAGCACCGGCCGGAGCACCGGCCGAGGCGCCGGACGGTGACGACGAGCCCGTCGTGGTCCGCCCGTCGGCGGCCGGCCCGATCGGCCACGTCATCGACCTGACCGCCCACGACGAGACCGAACAGCTCGACGTCGCCGAACTGCGCGGCGCGGTCAGCCAGTGACCCACCACCTCGGCCTCCTCCGCCCGGAGGAGGCACGGGCCCGCCGCGACGAACTGGTCGCCCTGTGCGCCCAGGCCTTCGCCGGCGCCCCCTGGCACGAGCCGCCGCTCGGCTGCGTACGGACCGCGGACCGGCTCCTGGAGGCCGCCGCCGGGCGCCCCGGCTTCCACGCGGTGGCCGCCCTCGGCCCCGACGGCGCGCTCCTCGGCCTCGCCGCCGGCTGGACCGACACGGTCCTCTCCGGCGGCGCACCCGCCTTCGAGCTCGCCGAACTCCTCGTCGCCCCCGCCCACCAGGGCCGCGGCCTCGGCCGCTCCCTCCACGACGCCCTGCTCACGGCCGCCGGGACCGGACCCGCGCTCCTGACGACCCTCGACGTGCCGGAGCTGACGGACCGGTACGCGCGCTGGGGCTGGACGGTCGCCGACCGCCGCCGCGAACGCGACGGACGGGACTACGTGGTGATGCGCCGCCCCTGAGGGTCCGGGGCGCCCGTCACTTGTCGATGTCGCCGACGACGAAGAAGAACGACCCCAGGATCGCGACCATGTCCGCGACCAGCGTCCCCGGCAGCAGCTCCACCAGCGCCTGGATGTTGTTGTACGAGGCCGAGCGCAGCTTCAGCCGGTACGGCGTCTTCTCGCCCTTCGACACCAGGTAGTAGCCGTTCAGCCCGAGCGGGTTCTCGGTCCAGGCGTACGTGTGCCCCTCCGGCGCCTTCAGCACCTTCGGCAGCCGCTGGTTGACCGGCCCCTGCGGCAGCTCGGCCAGCCGGTCCAGGCAGGCGTCCGCCAGCTCCAGGGAGTTGTGCGTCTGCTCCAGGAGGCATTCGAAGCGGGCCAGGCAGTCGCCGTCCTCGCGGACCACCACCCGCAGGGTGTCCTGGAGTTCCCCGTACGCCAGGTACGGCTCGTCGCGCCGCAGGTCGAAGTCGACGCCGGAGGCGCGGGCGATCGGCCCCGACACCCCGAAGGCGTGCACGGTCTCCTTCGCCAGGACGCCGACCCCGCGCGTGCGGCCCCGGAAGATCTCGTTGCCGAGGACCAGCCGGTCGTACACGTCCATCCGCGAGCGGACGGCCGCCACCGCCTGCCGGGCCCGGCCCTGCCAGCCCGCCGGCAGGTCCTCCTTGAGGCCGCCGACCCGGTTGAACATGTAGTGCATCCGGCCGCCGGAGACCTCCTCCATCACCGTCTGGAGCTCCTCGCGCTCCCGGAAGGCGTGGAAGACGGGCGTGATCCCGCCCAGCTCCAGCGGGTACGAGCCGAGGAACATCAGGTGGTTGAGGACCCGGTTCAGCTCCGCGAGCAGCGTCCGCAGCCACACCGCCCGCTCCGGCACCTCCATGCCGAGCATCCGCTCGACGGCCATCACCACGCCGAGCTCGTTGGAGAACGCCGACAGCCAGTCGTGCCGGTTCGCCAGCATGACGATCTGCCGGTAGTCACGCGCCTCGAAGAGCTTCTCCGCGCCCCGGTGCATGTAGCCCACGACCGGCTCGGCGTGCCGGATCACCTCGCCGTCGAGCACGAGCCGCAGCCGGAGCACGCCGTGCGTGGAGGGGTGCTGCGGGCCGATGTTCAGCACCATGTCGGTGCTCTCCGCCGCGCCGCCGATGCCGACCGTGGTCTCCGTCATGCCCGACAGTATCCCCCGCCGGGCGCCCCGCCGACGGGCCAGGGCCCGGCCTGTGTACAACCCCGCCGACCGGGACGCCCGGCCTGTGGACGACTCGGCCGGCCGGGACGCCCGACGGGGGGACGGCCCCGCGGAGCGCGCCCCCGGAAGCCGTCACACCCGCTGGCTCAGCCACAGGAAGTCGCCGAGCCCGCCGCGCGCGGTCAGCTCGGCCGCCTCCCCGGCGGCGGCCAGCGCCCGCACGTAGGCCGCCGGATCGGCCGAGGCGAGCGCGAGCGGCGGCCGGCCGCCGGAGACCCCCAGCCGGCCCAGCGCCTCCCGCTGGGTCGTCAGCTCGGCCGGCACGCGCGCGTGGACCGCCGCCGCGCAGGCGTCCAGCGCCACGTGCGAGGTGAGGTCGCCGGTCCCGTCCGGGACCGGGGCGACCTCGCGGCCCGCCCGGAAGCCGGTCAGCGTGCCGAAAGGCGGCCGGGCGTCCCGCACGTGCGCGTAGTCCACGGCCACCGCCCGGCCCGCGGCCAGGGAGGAGACCGCCGCCGCCCACGCCTCGTCCCGGGGCCGGCCGATCTCGGCCCGCTCGCCGGGAGCGGACAGCGGCCACCAGCGGGCCAGCCACTCCGCGTCCGCGCCCCCCACCGGGGCGCCCAGCCGCTCCGTACCGTCGGCGCGGACCTCCACGTACCGGACGGTGCCGTCCTCGTCGGCCTCGGCGACGTCCACCGGCACGTTGTCCAGCCACTCGTTCGCGAAGAGCAGTCCGCGCACCCCCTCGGGCGGCCGGCCGGTCCACTCCACCCGCGGGTCGAGCCCCTCCGGCCGGGCGGCCCGCTCCACCGCGTACGCCCGCACCCGCAGCCCCGCCGGGGCCGCCGCCAGCACCCCGGCCGCCAGCTCGCCGCGGCCCGCGCCCATGTCCACCAGGGCGACCTCGTCCGTGCCCAGCTCCTCCGCCGTCCCGGCGAGCAGCCGGGCCACCGCCGCCGCGAAGAGCGGCGAGGCGTGCACCGAGGTGCGGAAGTGGCCCGCCGGGCCCTCCGGGCGCAGGAAGAAGCCCCCGGGCCCGTACAGCGCCCGCTCGGTCGCCTCCCGCCAGCCCCGCCACTCCCCGCCGCCGTCCGCGAACCCCGCTCCGTCCCCCACCCCGCCCGTCCCGTCCGCCGCGTCATCCGTCACGCGCCCCAGTCTCCACCCCGGGGCGTACGGGTCCCTCCGTCAGGATCGACCGCACGGTTGATCCCCCGCCCGTGCGCGTTCCCTACTCTGGGTTACGTGCAGCGCCTCTACGACTTCCTCCGCAGTCACCCGACGGGCGTCGACGTCTTCTGGGCCGTCGTCCTCCTCGGGTTCTCCGCGCTGTGGATCGGGTCGATGTACCCGCCCCTCGACAACCCCGTCGGCCACGGGGCGGTCGCCGCGCTGTTCTCCCTGGTCGTCGCCCTGCGGCGGCGGGCCCCCGAGCGGATGCTGGTGCTGGCCGTCGTCCTCGGCGTCGTCCAGCTCGTCCTCGACATCGAGACCTTCATGGCGGACTTCGCCATGCTCGTCATCATCTACACCGTCGCCGCCCACGACGGCCCCCGCTGGGCCTCCCGGCTCGCTCTCGTCGGCGGCCTCCTCGCGGCCCCCCTCTCCCAGCTGCGCTGGCCGCTGGAGGAGACCGTCTCGGTCCCCGCCCGGGTCTTCTTCACGGTGATCATGGCGGTGCCGTTCGCCCTCGCCTGGGTCCTCGGCGACTCGCTGCGCACCCGCCGCGCCTACTTCGCGCAGCTGGAGGAGAAGGCCGCCCGCCTGGAGCGGGAGCGGGAGGCGCAGGCCAAGGTCGCGGTCGCCGCCGAACGGGCCCGGATCGCCCGCGAGCTGCACGACGTCGTCGCGCACAACGTGTCGGTGATGGTGGTGCAGGCCGACGGCGCCGCCTACGTCATGGACTCCTCCCCGGAGACCGCCAAGCAGGCCCTGGAGACCATCTCCACCACCGGCCGGCAGGCGCTCGCCGAGATGCGCCGGCTGCTCGGCATCCTGCGCACCGGCGAGCACCAGGAGGCGGGCGAGTACGTGCCCCAGCCCGACGTGGAGCAGATCGAGGAGCTGGTCGAGCAGGTCAGGGGCGCCGGCCTGACCGTCGACCTCACCGTCGAGGGCACCCCGCGCGAACTGCCCACCGGCGTCGGACTGACCGCCTACCGGATCGTGCAGGAAGCCCTCACCAACACCCGCAAGCACGGCGGCCCCGACGCCGGCGCCAGCGTCCGGCTCGTCTACTTCGACGACGGCCTCGGCCTGCTCGTCGAGGACGACGGCCGGGGCGCGCCCCAGGAGATGTACGAGGACGGCGGCGCCGACGGCCGCGGCCACGGCCTGATCGGCATGCGGGAACGGGTCGGCATGGTGGGCGGCACCCTGGACGCGGGCCCCCGCCCGGGCGGAGGCTTCCGGATCAGCGCCCTGCTGCCGCTCAAGCCCGCACACTGAGAGTCCGTGCCCCGTCCCCCACCCACCGAAGGAACCGCATGTCCATCCGCGTGATGCTCGTCGACGACCAGGTGCTCCTGCGCACCGGTTTCCGCATGGTGCTCGCCGCCCAGCCGGACATGGAGGTCGTGGCGGAGGCGGGCGACGGGGCGGAGGCCCTGGAGGTGCTGCGGACCACCGAGGTCGACGTGGTCCTCATGGACGTCCGGATGCCGCGCCTCGACGGAGTGGAGGCGACCCGCCGGATCTGCGCCGTCCCCGACGCCCCGAAGGTGCTCATCCTGACCACCTTCGACCTCGACGAGTACGCCTTCTCCGGGCTCAAGGCGGGCGCGAGCGGCTTCATGCTGAAGGACGTGCCGCCGGCCGAGCTGCTGGGCGCGATCCGCTCGGTGCACAGCGGCGACGCCGTGGTCGCCCCCTCGACCACCCGCCGCCTCCTCGACCGCTTCTCCCCGATGCTGCCGTCCTCCGGCCGCGAGCCCGAGCACCGCGAGGTGGAGAAGCTGACCGACCGCGAGCGCGAGGTCATGCTCCTGGTCGCCCAGGGCCTCTCCAACGGCGAGATCGCCGCCCGTCTCGTCCTGTCGGAGGCCACGGTCAAGACCCACGTGGGCCGCATCCTCACCAAGCTGGGCCTGCGCGACCGCGTCCAGGTCGTCGTCCTCGCCTACGAGACGGGCCTGGTCCGCGCGGGCGGCCGCTGAGGTGCTGATCTGGCTGAACGGCCCGTTCGGCGGCGGCAAGACCCAGACCGCGTACGAGCTGCGCCGGCGCCTGCCGGGCAGCGTCGTCTGCGACCCGGAGCACATCGGCTTCGGGCTGCACCGCGCCCTCCCGGCGGGGCTGCGCGGCGACTTCCAGGACCTGCCGGCCTGGCGGCAGGGCGTGTACGAGGTGCTGGACCTGGCGCTGCGGCGGCACGACGGGCCGGTCCTCGTCCCGATGACGGTCGTCGACCCCCGGTACTTCGCCCAGACCGTCGGCCGGCTGCGGGAGGCGCACGGCGAGGACCGGGTGCGGCACGTCGCGCTGCTCGCCGAACGGGAGACGGTGCTGCGACGGCTCGCGGAGCGGGGCCTCGGGCGCGGGCTGAAGCGGGAGAGCTTCGCCGTGGCGCGGCTCGACGACTGCCTGGACGCGCTCGCCGCCCCGGAGTTCGCCCACCACCTGAGGACCGACGACCTCACCGTCCCCCAGGTCGCCGACCGGGTCGCCGGCCTGGCCGGCCTGCGGATCGCGCCGGACACCGACGGCCCGCTGCGCCACCGGCTGCGCCGGATCCGGGTGGGCCTCGCCCACATCCGGTTCGACTAGACCGTTAGACCGTCCCTTCCGGACCGGCCGGAGGCGGAGGGGGCGGCCCGGTCAGCGCAGCACCGACTCCAGGAAGTCGCTGCCCAGGCGGGCGACGACGGAGAAGTCGAGCTGGTGGAGGACGTAGCGGCCCCGGCGGCGGGTGGTCAGCAGGCCGGCCTTGCGCAGGACGGCGAGGTGCCGGGAGACCTCGGGGGCGGTGATGCCGTACGCGTCGGCCAGCTCGCTCGTCGAGAACGGGCCGCGCGCCAGGCTCCGGCACATGCGCATCCGGACCGGGTGGGCGAGGGCGTCGAGCCGCAGCCGGACCGTCGCCACCGACTCCGGGTCGCCGACCTCGCGGCTCGCCGCCGGATACATGATCACCGGCTGCCAGCCGGGCGAGTACAGGGCGATGAGGTGGGGCCGGCCGAAGGCGCTCGGCAGCAGGGTGACGGCGCCGGTCCCGGCGTGCGTCCGCGCCTCCACCAGCTTGTCGACGACGATCCGGGTGCCCTCGGCGTCCTCCTCCAGGCGCAGCGCCCCCGAGGCGTCCGCGAGCGCGTCCGCCAGCCCCTTGCGGCGCATCAGCTCCGTCTTGTGGCGGGCGTCGGCGGCGAGCTGGAACCGGACCCGCCGCCAGGTGTCGGCGAAGAACGCCTCGTCGCAGTCCTCCAGGAGACGCCGGATCCACGCGCGCGTGGCGGTCGGCGCGGCGAGCATCCGCTCCACGAAGGCGGCCTGGCGCGGGCCGCGCGCGGCGGCCAGGTCGAGGGCCCGGCGCCGGGACCGCTCGTCGACCAGCGGGGAGGGGATGCCGCCCCGGGCGTAGAGGGGGCTGCACGAGATCTCCAGGGCGGACCCGACGAACTTCTCGTCGTCCATCCGGTCGAGGTCGTCCAGCTCCTCGGCCAGGGTCTCGCGGGGCCGCGCGGGCAGCAGGAAGTCGGAGCGCGTCGACCGCCACATGAAGTCGGCTTCGAGGAGCCGGTCGGCGAGGCCCGGGTCGAGCGCGGCGGCGGTCGCCGTCGCCCACGCGTGGAGCCCGGGATGGTGGCCCGGCTCGGCCAGGACGTGCACGGCGTTGCCGAGCTCGGCCAGCGGCGAGGGGCTGAAGACGATCCGCTCGGCCGGCACTCCGGTGATGTCGATGGTCACGCTCACGCCCCCATGGTGCGGGATGCCCCCGGGCGGCCGTCGCCCCGATTGACGAGGCCCGTCAATCGGGGCGCGGGGCGGCTCCGCGCGGGCCCAGGGTGGGCTCATGGACGCGCCCGGTCGACGAGGCCCTGGTCAAACTCGCCTCCGGTTACGCCCCCCGGAACTTCGAGGTGGAGGGG
>NZ_JBEZUZ010000167.1:0-7062 GCF_040636735.1 Streptomyces sp. NPDC035033
TGGGCCGGGTTGGGGGGGTCCCGGTACCGCCCCCCGTCATGTCACCCGTTCGGTGCCGGCGGCCCCGCCCCGGCCCGGGGACGGCCACCGCCGTGCCGGGGGCGGTGGCCGTCCGCGGACACGACGGCGTCCCGGTCCCCGCGTGCGGGGACCTCGGTGGGGGGTGGGGACGCCGGAGGCGGTGGCCTGGTGGGGCGTCAGCTCGCCCGGGGCCGCGGCGGGGAGGCGCTCGCGTGCCGGCGCGGGCGGGACCACGGCGTCGACGGGCGCGTGCCCCGCGGGGCGGGGACCCTAGTGCGCGGCCAGGGCCGGGACCGGCCAGTAGGGCTCGTCCTGGAGCAGCCGCGGGTCGTGGGTGAGGATGGCCTGCTCGTACTGGCTGAGGGCCGGGGAGGGCTCGACGCCCTGGGACTCGATGAGGTTGCGGCGGCACTGGCGGTAGATGCCGAGCGCGTCGAGCTGGCGGCCGCAGCGGTACAGGGCGCGCATGAGGAGCATGCAGAACTGTTCGTGCGCGGGGTTGCGGAAGTACAGTTCGGCCAGTTCCGGGAGAATTCTCTCGTGTCCGCCGATGCGGAGTTCGAGGTCGTACAGCAGGGTCAGCGCGGAATTGCGCGCTTCGAGATATCTCGCGGCGGCCGTCTGGCAGATGAGGCCGCCGGCCAGACCGCCGAACATCGGGCCGCGCCAGCGCGAAAGGGCCTCGCGCAGTCCGGCGATGTCCTTTTCCACGTCCTCGTGGACGCCGTGTCCCGCCCTCGCGTGGATGGCTTCGACGGCGTCGAGGAATAACGTCGCGTCGAGTTCCCAGCGGCCGACCGTGAAAAGGTAGCCGGAGGTGCTGGTCACGACGCGGGAGGACTCGCGGTCGGGTTCGAGGGCGGCCAGGGTGCGCCGGACCCTGCTGACCTGCGCCTGGAGGGCGTTCTCCACCTTGGCCGGCGGGGTGGTTCCCCAGAGTTCGGCGATGAGGGAGTCGACGGTCACCAGGTCCCCGCCGGAGACGAGGAGCGTGGCGAGCAGGGTCTGCTGCATGGCGCCGCCCAGCCGCACGGCGGAGCGGTTTCTCTTGATTTCGACGCAGCCCAGGACCGAGAACAGCAACACAGAGCTTCTCCCCCGTAAATGGAAAGGTACGTGTCGTCGTGCTGGTTGCCGGCATATTCAAGAGGGCGCCGTGCGCGGCCGCTGTCGACACTTCCCTCTGCCGGTGTCGACGCTTCCCTCTTGCGATACCAGAAGGTATATACTTTCCGGCCAATCTCTTTTGCGGACCGATCAGTCTGAAGCTTACTTCGCCAAGTTTCGGTCTGTCAACGAAGCCTCAAGCCTAGAACAAGTCAAATCTCCCTACGAGAAGCGGAAAATTCTGGGCAACCCCACATCTGGCATGTAAAGTTCGCGCGCAAAAAAAGCTGTGCAGCACACGGGCGGCGGATGCGGGGATCGTTGGGTTCGCCGCCGTGCGCTGCACAGCCGTCCGGGGGCCGGGGCGCGAGGCCCCGGCCGGGCGCTACGCGGTGGCCTTCTGCCGGTGGCGCGCGGCCCCGGCCAGGGCGACGAGCGTGACGCCGAGGGTGATCGCGGTGACCGTCCACAGGCCGGCCCGGTACGAGGCGAGGCCGGCGCCGGAGACCAGGGAGAAGACGGTGGCGGTGATGGCGATGACCACGCCGTTGCCGATCTGGGCGCCGGCGTTGAACAGACCGGAGGCCAGGCCCTGCTCGTCCGGTCCGGCGCTGCCGACCGCGGCGATGTTCAGCGCCGGGTAGACGGCGGCGAAGCCGAGGCCGCCGAGCAGCTGCTGGGCGATGAGCGTGACCAGCGGGTCGACGTGACCGAGCAGCAGCGCCCAGCCCAGGTAGCCGATGCTCAGCATGATCAGGCCCGCGGTGGCCACCGGCCAGGCGCCGTACTTGGTGACCAGGGCCGCGCCGTAGCGGGCGGTGCCGGCGGTCAGCACGCCGCCGAGGAGGAAGGCGAGGCCGGCCTGGAAGGGCGACCAGCCGAGCTTGTCCTGGTAGTAGAGGGTCAGGACGAACTGGAAGGAGACGTACGCGCCGAAGAAGAGCATGCACAGGTTGGCGCGGGAGAGCTGCGGCCTGGTGAAGATGGCGAGCGGCACCAGCGGCTCGGGGTGGTTGCGCTCGACGACGGCGAACAGCGGGAAGAGGACGGCGGCCGCGGCGAGCGAGCCGATGGTCACGCCGTCGCCCCAGCCGTGGCTGGCGGCCCGGCTCAGACCGTAGACGAGGGCGATGGCGCCCGCGGTCACGGTGACCGCGCCGAGCACGTCGAGCTTGCCACGGCGGACGCTCTCCTGCTGTCCGGGGACGACGGACCAGGCGAGCAGGGCGACCAGCAGGCCGACCGCGGCGGGCAGGAAGAGGATGAGGCGCCAGTCGAGGCCCGCCATCAGACCGCCCAGCAGCAGGCCGAGCGAGTAGCCGGCGGAGGCGACGGCGAGGAAGGTGCCGAGCGCGCGGTTGCGGGCCTGCTCGTCACGGAAGGCGTCGAGCAGGACGGCCATCGCGGCCGGCGCGGTGATGCCGGCGCTGACCCCCTTGAGGAGACGGGCGACGACGAGCACGAGGCCGTTGTCGGCCAGACCGCCCAGGCAGCTGGCCACGACGAACACCAACAGCCAGCCGATCAGCAGCTTCTTGCGGTTGTAGAGGTCGGCGAGCCGGCCGCCCAGCAGCAGGAAGCCGCCGAAGCCGAGGGCGTAGGCGGAGACGACCCACTGGAGCGAGGACGCCGACATCCCCAGGTCCTCCTGCACCAGCGGCAGCGCCGGACCCATGCTCGCGATGTCCATCGCGTCGAGGAACTGGACCGCGCACACGACGAGGAGCAGCAGCGGAAGGCTCTTGACCGCGGGCGAGGCCGCGGCTGCCCCGCCGTCCCGCGGCGCGGGCGGTGAAGTGGAAGTGGTGGCCTCGGTCATGATCACAGACTCCGATCGGGACAGCGTCGAGGGGACAGCGCCAGGAGCGGCATGAGTAATGGACCGATCAGTCCCGGACTGATCGGTCCATTTTTAGCGCCCATAAAGTCCCCTGTCAAACGTATGCTGGGAGGGATGCGGGTCAGGGGAAGGAGAAGGCAACGATGGCGCGAACACCGGCACCGGGGACGAGGCGCAGAATCCTCACCGCCGCGTCCAAACTCTTCAGCGAGCAGGGTGTGCGGGCCGTGGGCATGCAGCAGGTCATCGACGAGACGGGGGTCGGGAAGAGCCTGCTGTACCGCGAGTTCGCCGGCAAGGACGAACTGGTCGCCGCCTGGATCCGGGCCAGCGACGAGGAGTGGTGGAAGACCGCCAGGGAAGTGACCGACCCGTACCAGGGGGACCCGGTCCGTCAGATCCTGGCCCTGCTGGGCTTCTTCTACGACAGCGTCCGGTCGCCGGACTTCCACGGCTGCATCTACTACAACACCTCGTCGGAGTTCCGCGACCCGGAACACCCCGGACGCAAGGAGTCGGTGCGGCACCTGCGCCGGCTGCGTGACTGGCTGCGCGACCTGGGCGTCCTCGCGGGAGCGACCGACGCCGAGGACATGGCCGACGCGCTGATGCTCGTCGTCGGCGGACTGCTCAACAACGGCGAGGTGCTGGGCGGGGACGGGCCGGCCCGGATGGCGCTGCCCACCACCGAACTGGTGCTGCGTCAGTACTGCCCCACGGCGGTGAGCGCGGCCTCCGCCTGATCCGCACGAACCGGCCCCGCGGCGCTGGGACGCCGCGGGGCCGGAGTGTGCGCGCGCTCGCCGGCGGGGCCGGTCCGGGCTCGTCAGGCCACCTGTTCGGGGCGGGCGGGGCGGACCGCCACGCCGTGCTCCTCGTAGCCGTCGTTGTAGACGAAGGACGTGGGGAGCCGGTCGTGGAACTGGTAGTCGTACCGGATCCGGCCGTCCTCGCCGAGCACGAGGACGTCCTGGCCCGCCATCTCCATCTCTCCGGTCGTGCCGGAGACCATCACCCAGTTGAGGCGGACCACGTTGTGGTGGCCGACCGCGTTGTGCGAGGAGCGGAAGACATAGCCCATCGGGCCGTAGACGTCCTGGGTGTAGGCGAGTTGGTCGATGATCGCCTGATGGCCGCGGATCGGGTCCTTGCGGTAGAAGAGGTAGGTGGCGTCGGGCTCGTAGAGCCGCTCGACCCCGGCGCGGCGGCGCGCGGGATCGGTCTCGTTCCACAGCGCCACGTAGGCGTCGAGGAGCGCGTTGGGCGTGAGCGCCGGTACGGGTTCGGGCGTGGGCGGCATCGGTCGGTCCTCCCGGAGGGTCAGCGGGGCCCCGCGTACCGCAGCAGCAGCTGTGCCAGGTCCGCGGTGACGGCCTCGGTGTGGGCGTGCAGGTAGAAGTGGCCCCCGGGGAAGGTGCGGCACCCCAGGTAGTCGGGCGTGCGGCCGGCCCAGGCGTGCAGGGCCCCGGGGGCGAGCAGCGGGTCGTCGCGGCCGGTGTACGCGACCACCGGACAGGCGACGGCGGCCCCGTCGTCGGTGTGGTCGGCGCACACCGCCCCGTCCGCGCGCAGCGTGCGGACGGCCTCGCCCAGCAGCCGGGGGTCGGCCCCGACCTCGGCGGGCAGGGAACCCAGCCGGGCCATGAGGTCCAGCGGATCGGGGGCGCGCGGACCACCGGTGCCGAAGCCGCGCGGGGACCAGCCGGAGACGGCGAGCAGCGCCGGCGCGGGCAGGCCCTGCCGGGCCAGCTCCACCGTCACCCGGTAGCCGAGCAGCGCCCCCATGGAGTGGCCGAACACCGCGTACGGGCGCTCGTCGAGGTCGGCGGCGAGCACGGCGGCCAGCTCCCGCACCAGCGGTGCGAGGCGGGTGTGCGGCGCCTCGCCGCGGCGGTCCTGCCGGCCCGGAAGCTGGACGGCCTGGGCGGCGACGGCGGCCGGGAGCAGCGCGGGCCAGTCGCGGTACGCGGTGGCCGCGCCGCCGCTGTGGTGCAGGAGGAACAGCCGGACGTCCGCGTCCGGTTCGGCCTCGGGCGGCCGCAGCCAGCGGTGCACGGCGGTCACCCCACCGGCTGCGGCCGCCCGCCCTCGGCGTGGCGTCCGCCTCCGGCGTCGCGTTCGCGCTCGGCGTGGTGTCCGCCCTCGGCGTGGCGTTCGCGCAGGACCCGGCGCAGCAGCTTGCCGGTGGGGTTACGGGGCAGGTCGGTGACGATCTCGTACCCGGTGGGCACCTTGAAGCCGGCGATGCGGCCGTTCAGGAACCGCAGGAAGTCCCGGGGCACGGCCGTCGCGCCGGGGCGCAGCACCACGGCGGCCCGGACCGCCTCGCCCCAGTCCGCGTCGGGGACCCCGTACACCGCCACGTCCGCGACGGCGGGGTGCGCGCGGAGCGCGTTCTCCACCTCGGTGGGGTAGATGTTCTGGCCCGCGACGATGATGGTGTCGTTGACCCGGTCGACGAGGTACAGGTAGCCGTCGTCGTCCAGATAGCCCATGTCGCCCATGGCGAGCCAGCCGTCCCGGACGGCCTGCTCGGTGGCCTCGGCCAGCCGCCAGTACCCCAGGAAGCGGGCGGGGGTGCGGACGGTCACGCGGCCGGTGCGGCCGGCGGGCAGCACGTTCCCCTCGTCGTCGAGGACGCGGATCTCGTTGCCGGGCAGCGCCCGGCCGGCGGAGCCGAGGACGGTGCTGTCGGGCGTGTGGTCCTCGGGGGCCAGACACGTCAGGAAGCTGCCGGCCTCGGCCGAGGAGTAGCCCTGGGCGAGCTCGCACCCGAGGACCTCGATGCAGGTCAGCAGCAGTTCGCGGTCGATGGGCGAGCCGCTGTAGACCACCTTGCGCAGGGAGCGGAAGGTGTCCTTGGTGGTGCCGCGCTCGGCGAGCATCATGCGCAGCATCGCGGGCGCGGCCCACAGGGTGGTGATCGCGTGGCGCTCGATGAGCCGGGTGGCCTCGTCGGCGATGAACCGGCGCATGATGACGGTGGTGGCACCGGCGTTGAAGGAGTGCATGAACCAGCCGAAGCCGGCGGTGTGCAGACCGGGGAAGCAGCTCAGGCCCCGGTCGGTGGTGCGCCAGTCGATCCAGTCGACCCCGGCCCGGCGGGTGTCGGCGATGAGGGTGAAGAACGTGCGCTGGGCGAGGACCACGCCCTTGGGCAGGCCGGTGGTGCCGCTGGTGTAGAGCTGGGCGACCGGGTCGTCGAAGCCGGTGGCGGGCGGCGGGTCGGTGTCGGGCCGGCCCTGCTTCCAGGCGAGCAGGCCGCCGGCGACGTGGGAGTCGGTGTCCAGGTCGACCAGCTGCCGCAGCCGCGGCAGGGCCTCGCGCACCTTGTCGACGGTGGGTTTGAACTCCCGCTCCACGAAGAGCAGTTCGGCCTGCGAGTCGCGCAGGACGTGCTCGACCTCGGCGGGGGTCAGCCGCCAGTTGATCGGCACCAGGACCGCGCCGCTCTTGGCGCAGCCCAGCGCGAGGTCGTAGTAGTGCTCGGACTCCTGGCCGAGGTAGCCGATCCGGGAGCCCGGCCCCAGGCCCGCGGCGAGCAGGGCGTGGGCGGTGCGGTTGCTCTCCCGGTGCAGCTGCGCGTACGTCAGGGCGCGGTCCTCGCAGATGACCGCGGGCTGGTCGGGGCGGGTACGGGCGTGCAGCGCGGCACGCGCGGCGAGCGTCGGCGTGGTGCTGAGGTCCATCGGGTCCCCTCGGTGGAGGTGGCGGGGGCGGGGCTGCCTGGGCGTGGGGGGCGGGTCGTTCAGGGGGTGGCGGGTCCGGCCGGGGCGGGGTGCGCGGCGGTCAGGAGCGCCGAGAGGTGGCCGGCGAGTTCGGTCACCGAGGGGTGGTCGAACACCATGGCGGAGTCCAGTGCCAGGCCCAGCCGGTCCTGGAGCCGGTCCTTCATCACGATCGCCGTCAGCGAGTCCACGCCCAGTTCCAGGAAGGTGGCTCCGGCGTCGACGTCGCGCCGGTCGGTGATGGACAGCAGCTCGGCGGTGAGCGTGCGCAGCAGTTCGAGGAAGACCTCGGCGCAGCCCGGTGCGCTGCCCGCCGCCGGGGCCTCGGAGCGGAACGTCCACGAGGTGCTGACCGTGGACCCCGAC
>NZ_JBEZUZ010000168.1:0-6980 GCF_040636735.1 Streptomyces sp. NPDC035033
ACCCCTCACCGCCCCTATGTTACTGCGGGGGGCACCCTGGGGAAGAGTAGCACACCGCCTAAAAATTTTCACCCACACCCCCCGGACTCTGTCCGGGGGTTGAGGCATTTCTGCGTTCTGGGACGCCGGCCTCCAAGGGAAAAGCTCCCGTTCCTGCGCTCCAGGGCGCAGGAACGGGAGCTTTTTTGTGTGAGGTCAGGGCGTGGGGGTGTGGGCGGCCTTGGTGAGTTCCAGGTCCAGGGCTTCTCGGCGGATGCGCTGGTCCACGTACAGGAAGACTGTGACGCCGGCCGTGATCGGGTAGGTGAGGGCGCTGCTGACGACTCCGCCGACGGCCATGACGATCAGATAGGTCCAGTCGGCCCCGGAGCCGGACAGGCCGCCGCCGGCGGCGAAGGCGATGGCGGTGAACGGGATCGTCAGGACCATGGTGAAGACCATGACGAGGAGCTGGGTCAGCAGCGTGATGCCGAAGATCCGCCACCAGGAGCCGTCGACCAGCTTCGCCGAGCGCTTCAGCGCGGGGACGATGCCCTGACGCTCCAGCATGAGGGCCGGGGAGGCCAGGCTGAAGCGGATCAGCAGCCAGACGACGGCGAGGAAGGCGACCGTACCGCCGAGGAAGGCGAGGGTCGCGCCGCCGGCGCCGCCGAGCAGCAGGCCGGGGAGCATGCCGACGGAGGCGAGGAGCCCGGCACCCAGCGGCAGGGCCAGGGACAGGACGAGCAGCTGGGGCAGCCGGGGGCTCGCCTCCCGCCACGCCTCGGCGAGCGTGACCGGACGGCCGAGTATGGCCCGGGCGGCCACGACGGTCAGCAGGGCGCTGATGAAGACCGAGGCGGCCACGGAGACCAGCGTGGTCGGGGCCAGCTCGGTGAGGGAGGCCCGGACGTAGGCCGAGAGGGCCTCCAGCTGCTCCGCAGGGGTCGCGTCGGTGTGCAGGGCCGGCGGATCCGCGGCGAGGTACCGCTGGACGAACACGAGGGCGGTCTGGGTGACGGCGGCCACGGGGACCGTGACGGCCAGCACCGTCCGCCAGTGGCGGCGGAGGGTCGTCACCGAGGCGTCGAGGATCTCGCCGACGCCCAGCGGGCGGAGCGGGATCACGCCCGGCTTGGGGGCCGCCGGGGCGCCGTGGCCGCCCCGGCCCCGCTGCGGGGGAGGGTTCCCCCAGGCGCGGCCGGGAGGCGGGGTCGGGGTCGGGCCGCCGGAGGGCGGGGACCACTGTCCGGCGGGCGGCTGGTCCTTCGACCACTGGGGAGCGGAGCTGCCCTGGCCGTCGGAAGGGGCGGATCCGGGCGGGGTCCAGCCCGGAGTGTCGTTCACGGTCGTCCACCTCGGGGAGTTCGGTCGCGGTGCCGGTCGGCGAACCGGCTCGGTCACGGCGGCCGTCCACGAGCGGGCGGCTGGCCGGCTGCCATCGTGCCACGGGGCACCCCGCCGCGGGCCGGTCGGAACGCCCCTCGGCGGCGGGGCCCCGGGGCGGGGTGCGGCCCGCCGGGGGCGGCGGAGGGCACGTACCGGGAGAACGGGACCGTCGCGGACGTGGGCGTCCGGCCCCGGGCGGGGTACGGTTCTGGGCGACCACGGGGGCCACGGGGGTGACATCACGTCTGGTATCGGCACCCACGGAAACCAGCGGCTCACGGCGCGCGACGAGACGTCACCGCAGGTCGGTGAGGTATCTCACCAGCCGCCTTGAGACTGATACGGAAATGGGATGATGTCGATATGAAGGGACGCGTTCTCGTCGTCGACGACGACACCGCACTGGCCGAGATGCTCGGGATCGTGCTCAAGGGCGAAGGGTTCGAGCCGTCGTTCGTCGCGGACGGCGACAAGGCTCTCGCCGCATTCCGGGAGGCCAAGCCGGACCTGGTGCTGCTGGACCTGATGCTGCCCGGACGGGACGGCATCGAGGTGTGCCGGCTCATCAGGGCCGAGTCGGGCGTGCCCATCGTGATGCTGACGGCCAAGAGCGACACGGTCGACGTCGTCGTGGGCCTGGAGTCCGGGGCCGACGACTACATCGTCAAGCCGTTCAAGCCGAAGGAGCTCGTCGCCCGCATCCGGGCGCGGCTGCGGCGCTCCGAGGAGCCCGCGCCGGAGCAGCTCACCATCGGGGACCTCGTCATCGACGTCGCCGGGCACTCCGTGAAGCGGGACGGGCAGTCCATCGCCCTGACCCCGCTCGAGTTCGACCTGCTGGTCGCCCTCGCCCGCAAGCCGTGGCAGGTGTTCACCCGCGAGGTGCTGCTCGAACAGGTCTGGGGCTACCGGCACGCGGCCGACACCCGGCTGGTGAACGTGCACGTCCAGCGGCTGCGCTCCAAGGTCGAGAAGGACCCGGAGCGGCCGGAGATCGTGGTGACCGTCCGCGGTGTCGGTTACAAGGCGGGACCGAGCTGATATGAGCATGGGCAGTACTGCTCCGGAGTCCCGGGACCCCGGGGGGCGCACGGGGCGGGCTGCCGGACCGGGACGGGGGCGCTCGCGTTCCGGCCGCCTGACGCGCGGCGGGGGGCTCCTCCAGGACGGCACGCCGCCGGGCGGACGGGTCTTCCGGATCGTCGCCCGGCTGGTGCGCCGGCCGCTGCTGCCCGCCGTACGGCTGTGGCGGCGCAACATCCAGCTGCGGGTCGTCGCGGGCACCCTCCTGATGTCCCTCGGCGTCGTCCTGCTGCTCGGCCTGGTCGTCATCGGACAGGTCCGCAACGGCCTGCTCGACACCAAGGAGGAGGCCGCCCAGATCCAGGCCGCCGGCGGTTTCTCCGCCGCGCAGGACCGGGCGGCGACCACGCCGTCCGAGCCGGGCCAGGACGGCGGCCGGGCCGGTTCCTCGGTGAACTGGCGCTCCACGCTCGTCGAACAGCTGGCCAGCGGCGGCCAGAGCGCCTTCAACGTCGTGGCGCTCTCCCTGGACTCCGGGGACACGGCCAGCCGGGGCGCCCGCGCCTCCGGCGAGGTCGACCCGGTCCGATCCGTGCCCGAGACCCTGCGGCACTCGGTCGCGCAGGGCAGCGGCACCTTCCAGAAGTTCGGGCGCATCCACTACACCAGCGACAAGCCGTCCGAGCCGGGCCTCGTCATCGGCAAGCGGCTCAACGACGCCGAGGGCAAGCAGTACGAGCTGTACTACCTCTTCCCGCTGAGCCAGGAGGAGGACTCGCTCGCCCTGGTCAAGGGCACCCTGGCGACCGCCGGACTGTTCGTGGTGGTGCTGCTCGGGGCGATCGCCTGGTTCGTGGTGCGGCAGGTCGTCACACCGGTGCGGATGGCGGCCGGGATCGCCGAACGGCTCTCCGCCGGCCGGCTCCAGGAACGGATGAAGGTCACCGGCGAGGACGACATCGCGCGCCTCGGCGAGGCCTTCAACAAGATGGCCTCCAACCTCCAGCTCAAGATCCAGCAGCTGGAGGAGCTGTCGCGGATGCAGCGGCGGTTCGTCTCCGACGTCTCGCACGAGCTGCGGACGCCGCTGACCACCGTCCGGATGGCGGCCGACGTCATCCACGAGGCCCGCGCCGACTTCGACCCCGTCACCGCGCGCTCCGCGGAACTCCTCGGCGACCAGCTCGACCGCTTCGAATCGCTCCTCTCCGACCTCCTGGAGATCAGCCGCTTCGACGCGGGCGCCGCCGCCCTGGAGGCCGAACCGATCGACCTGCGGCAGGTGGTGCGCCGGGTCATCGGCGGCGCCGAGCCGCTGGCCGAACGCAAGGGCACCCGGATCGTCGTCGTCGGCGACGAGCAGCCCGTCCTGGCCGAGGCGGACGCCCGCCGGGTCGAGCGCGTGCTGCGGAACCTGGTCGTCAACGCCGTCGAGCACGGCGAGGGCCGGGACGTCGTGGTGAAGCTGGCCGCCGCCGGCGGGGCCGTCGCCGTCGCCGTACGCGACTACGGCGTCGGCCTGAAGCCCGGCGAGGCCACCCGGGTCTTCAACCGGTTCTGGCGGGCCGACCCGGCACGCGCGCGTACCACCGGCGGAACGGGCCTCGGCCTGTCGATCGCCGTCGAGGACGCCCGGCTGCACGGCGGCTGGCTCCAGGCCTGGGGCGAACCCGGCGGCGGCTCGCAGTTCCGGCTCACGCTGCCGCGCACGGCGGACGAGCCGCTGCGGGGCTCGCCGATACCCCTGGAACCCGACGACTCCCGGCGCAACCGGGAACAGGCCGCCGCGGAGCGGACCCAGGACACCGGCCGGACCGCGACGGTACCGGCCCAGCCGGCGGGGGAGCGGCCCCCGCTGCCCCCCGTACCGCCGCGGATCCCGGAGCCGCCGCGGGCGGCCGTCGACCCGGCGGCGCTGCCCGGCAGCGGCGCCCGGGTGGTGGCCCGTACGGCGGCGGAGACGGGACACGGGCGGCGCACGGGCACGGACACGGGACACGGGCGGCGCACGGGCACGGACACGGGAACGGCGGGGAACGCGGAGCGGGAGGACGGCACAGGTGAGCGCTGACGCGCGGCGGACACGGGCGGGGCGGGGACGGAGCGGGCGCGCCGTGCTGCTCGCCGCCTGCGGCGGACTCCTGGCGACGGGCTGCGCCACCATCCCCGACAGCGGCGACGTCCAGGAGGTACGGGGGGCCAACCCCGGCGACTCGCAGGTGCGGGTCTACGCGGTCGCCCCCCGGGAGAACGCCAACCCGGACGACATCGTCGACGGCTTCCTGGAGGCCATGACCAGTGACGACCCCGGGTTCGCGACCGCCCGCAAGTACCTGACCCGGCAGGCCGCCGAGAACTGGAAGCCGGAGGAGAGCATCACCGTGCTCGCCACCGCGCCCGACCGCGAACAGGCCGACCGCAACGCCGACCCGGAGAACCAGGGCCGCACCTACCCGATCTCCGGCCGGACGATCGCCACCGTGGACCCCCGGCACGCGTACCGGCCGAAGAGCCCGGAGAACTACGCGCAGGCGATCCACGTGGTGCAGGAGACGGCCGCCGACGGCAAGGACAAGGAGTGGCGGATCGACAGCCTGCCGCCCGGTCTGGTGCTCGGCGAGGCCGACTTCCTGCGGAACTACCGCTCCGTGAACAAGTACTACTTCGCCTCCGGGGAGGACTGGCTGGTCGCCGACCCCGTCTACATCCGGCAGCGGCAGGACCCGGTCACCCGCATGGACCCGGTGACCCAGACCGTCAAGGCGCTCCTGGAGGGGCCCACGAGCTGGCTGCGGCAGGCCGTCGACGCGCCCTTCCCGTCCGGCATGGGATTGCAGAAGGGCGTCACCTCGCTGACCACGGACGACCAGTCCACGCTGCGGGTGCCGCTCGACGTGAAGGCCGACCGGTTCGGCGGCGAGGTGTGCCGGCGGCTGGCGGCGCAGCTGCTCGTCACGCTGGACGACCTGCCGTCGGTGCAGATCGACCAGGTGGAGCTCCAGGACGCCGACGACAAGGCGGTGTGCCGGCTCGGGTCCGGGCAGGCGGCGGAGTTCGAGGCCGTCCGGGACACCGGGCAGGACGAGACGCCGTACTTCGTCGACGGCGAGGACCGGATGAGGGCGCTCACCCCCGGCGGGAAGGACGCGGCCCGGCCGGCGGAGCCGGTGCCGGGGCCGCTGGGCAAGGGCACGGTGCCGCTGGGCTCGGTCGCCGTGGCCAGGGACGGCACCCGGGCGGCCGCCGTCTCCAAGGACGGCGGCACGCTGTACGTCTCCTCGATCACCACCGAGCAGGAGGAACTGCCGGCGGTGTTCAAGAGCGCGGCCGCCCCCGCGGCGGCGCCGGAGGACCGGCTCTCCCAGCCCAGCTGGGACGGGCGGGGCGACCTGTGGGTCGCCGACCGGGCCCCTGGTCACCAGCGGCTGGTGGTGGTGCCCGACGGCACCGGCAAGTGGATCGAGGTCCGCACGCCGTGGCTGACGGAGGACACCCGGGTCGAGTCGCTGCGGGTCTCGGCCGACGGGGTGCGGATCGCGCTCCTGATCACCCGGGACGGCCGGACCACCCTCCAGATCGGGCGGATCGAACGGCAGGACGGCGCCGACGCGCAGGTCGTGTCCGTCGAGGGCCTCCAGGCGGCCGCGCCGCGCATGGAATCGGTCTCGGCCGTCTCCTGGGCCGGGCCGAGCCGGCTGGTCGTGGTCGGCCGGGAGTCCGGCGGCGTGCAGCAGATCCGCTACCTCCAGACCGACGGCTCCACCTCCGCGAGTTCGGTCCTCCCGGGGCTGAACGGGGTCAACGCGGTGGCCGCGCCCTACGAGGAGAGCGAGCCGCTGATCGCCGCCTCCGGCAACGACGGCATCGTGCGGCTGATGCCGGGGGCGAACTGGCAGCCGGTGGTGAAGACCGGGACCGCGCCGGTCTATCCCGGGTAGTCGGTCGGTCGGTCTTGGCTGATCGGCCCTGGGGGGTCGATCGGTCCCTGGGTGGTCGGTCGGACCTGGGTGGTCGGTCCCGCCCCGGGCGGCCGGTCCGTCCGGGCCGCCCGGTGGGGGGCCAGGCGGGGAATTCAGGTGGGGGGCTCCGGTGAGGAGCCCCCTTTCCGTTGTCCACAGGGCGTTGTCCACAGGGGTGGCGGGGGCTCCCGGCTGCGGTCAGAGTGGAGGCATGCGGGGCTGGTGGCGCGAGATCTCCGGGCTGGTGCTGCCCGTCGACTGCGAGGGCTGCGGGGCACCCCGGACGGGGCTGTGCGCGCGGTGCGCGGGCGCCCTGGCCGGGACGGGCGCCCGCCGGGTGCGGCCCGTGCCGGAGCCGCCGGGGCTGCCGGTGGTGCGGGCGGCCGTGCCGTACGACGGGCCGGTACGGGAGCTGCTGATCGCCCACAAGGAGCGCGGGGCGCTGGGGCTCGCGAGGGTGCTGGGCGGGGCGCTCGCGGGGGTGGTGGAGGCGGTGGGGGAGGGGGAGGGGGCGGGGGGCCCGCTGCTTCTGGTGCCGGTGCCGTCCTCGCGGCGTGCGGTACGGGCCCGGGGCCACGATCCGATGCGGCGGATCGCGCTGGCCGCGGCGGCGCGGCTGCGGCGGGCGGG
>NZ_JBEZUZ010000169.1:0-6956 GCF_040636735.1 Streptomyces sp. NPDC035033
GCCATCAGCTGGGCGTCGGGGGCCTGTTCGCCGCTGAGGACGACGACCGGCTTCCCGGTGGCGAGGACCGCGTCCAGGCCGTCCTGCCAGGAGCGCGGCACCTCCCGGCAGGCCCGCCGGGCCTCCTCCTCGGCCGCCGTCCACTCGCCGAGGAGGTCCAGGACCTCGACCCGGTGGGCCCGGCAGACGCCGCGGAAGGGGTTCTCGCCGCCGTCCGCCGTGGCGCACCACTCCATCGCGGTGCGGGTCCACTCGGCGGCCCGCCCGAGGTCGGCGGCCTCCATGCACTGGGTGAGGGACAGGCAGTACAGCCAGCCGGTGAAGACGCCGCTCAGCTCGCCCGCCGCGGCCGCGCACATCGCCTCGTCGAGGAGGGCCAGCCCCTCCGCGCGGCGGCCCTGGGCGAGCAGGGCGGCGGAGGCGGTCTGGCGGCTGAGCGCCAGCAGGTCGGGGCTGCCGGAGCGCTCGGCGAGCCGGGTCATCCGGTCGGTCGCGGCCAGCGCGGCGGCCCCGTCGCCGCGGGCGAGGGCCTCCTCGGCGTCGGACCGGGCGAGGAAGGTCTGCTCGGGGCAGGGCGGCAGCCCGTCCAGGTGGTGGCGGGCGCGGTGCAGCCAGCCGGCGGCGACGGCGGGCCGGCCCAGGCCCGCGTACTCGTAGTGGAGCCACCAGGCGGCCAGCCCGGCGCCCCGGTGGTCGCCGGCCGCCAGGTGGGCGGCGTGCGCCCGCAGCCGGGCCGCGACGGACTCCTCGACGTGTCCGGACCACCAGGCCGCGTCGGCGAGCGCGTCCAGGTCCTCGGCGGTCAGCGCCTCGTCCGGGTGCCGGTCGCGGGCGTGCAGCAGCGCGTACGCCTCGGCCCAGGCCTCGCGGGCCACCGCTTCCCGGGCCCGCCCGGCGCGGTCGATCACGGGTGCGGACACGGCCCTCACCCCTTCCGGTCCCTCCAGGGTAGGACCGTACGGCGGGAGGGGGCACCCGAGGGGCGTCCCCTCCCCGTCCGGCGCGGTGCCGGGTCAGTCGATCGCGCCGCTCGCGCGGAGCATGTCCTCGCGCTCGACGATCTTCACGCGCTCGCGGCCCTGCGGCTCGCCCAGCGCCTTCTCGGCGGCGTCGAGCTTGTACCAGCCGTCCCACGTCGTGTAGGTGAGGCCCTTGCCCTCCAGGAAGGCCACGACCGCGTCGGCCTCCGGGTTGGCCGGGGTGAGGAGCCGGCCGGCGGCGAAGTCCTCCAGGAGGTTCGCGACGGTCTCGTTGGCGTCGCCCTTGGTGTGGCCGATGAGGCCGACCGGGCCGCGGCGGATCCAGCCGGTGACGTAGGTGGAGGCCATGTGCTCCTCGCCCTCCATCACCCGGCCGCCCTCGTCCGGGACGGTGCCGCTGACGGTGTCCCAGGGCAGCTTGGGCAGCTCGTCGGAGAGGTAGCCGACGGCGCGGTAGACGGCCTGGACGTCCCAGTCGGTGGTGACGCCGGTGCCCTTGACGTTGCCGGTGCCGTCGAGCTCGGTGCGCTCGGTGCGCAGGCCGACGACCTCGCCGTTCTCGCCGAGGATCTCGACGGGGGACTCGAAGAAGTGCAGGAAGAGCTTGTGCGGGCGGTCGCCGGTGTCGCGGATCGCCCAGTTCTCCAGGGTCTTGGCGACCATGTCGGTCTGCTTGTTCTTGCGCCGCTCGGCGATCGAGCCCTCGTCGTAGTCGATGTCCTCGGGGTTGACGATGACCTCGATGTTCGGGGAGTGGTCCAGCTCGCGCAGCTCCATGGGGCTGAACTTGGCCTGGGCCGGGCCGCGGCGGCCGAAGACGTGGATCTCGACGGCCTTGTTGGCCTTCAGGCCCTCGTGGACGTTGGCGGGGATCTCGGTCGGCAGCAGCTCCTCGGCGGTCTTGGCGAGGATGCGGGCGACGTCGAGGGCCACGTTGCCGACGCCGAGGACGGCGACCTTCTCGGCGGACAGGTCCCAGGTGCGCGGGACGTCCGGGTGGCCGTCGTACCAGGAGGCGAAGTCGGCGGCGCCGAAGGAGCCGTTCAGCTCGACGCCGGGGATCCTCAGCTCGCGGTCGAACATGGCGCCGGTGGAGAAGATCACCGCGTCGTAGAAGGAGCGCAGGTCGTCGAGGTGGACGTCGGTGCCGTAGTTCACGTTGCCGAAGAGGCGGACCTGCGGCTTGTCGAGGACCTGGTGGAGGGCGGTGATGATGCCCTTGATCCGCGGGTGGTCGGGGGCGACGCCGTAGCGGATGAGGCCGAAGGGGGCCGGCATCCGCTCGAAGATGTCGATGGACACGCCCGGCTCGGCGGCGGTGTCGGACTTCAGCAGCGCGTCGGCGGCGTAGATGCCGGCGGGGCCGGCGCCGACGATCGCGACCCGGAGGGGGCGGGGCATGACTGGGTTCCCTTCGCATACGGGGTGCGGCGAGGCCGCCGGCACTTAGGCCACCCTAATTAACCGCGCGGGCGGAGCGGTACCCGACCCCGGTCTATGCCCCCATAAGGCAGACTTATGACTTCTCAAAGTCCGCCTGAGGTGCTGAACGAGGTCACTGTCAGCGCCGCGAGCGCGACCGTGCCCGCGATCCCGCAGGCGAGCAGGAAACCGCCGCCGATCGTTCTCACCAGCCGGGTGAAGGGCGGCAAGGGCACGTCCACGTCCGCCGGGTCCCCCGGCGGGTGGTACGCGGTGATGGCCGCGCCGGCCCTGCCGTGCACGAAGATCCGGTAGTCGCCGGTCCCGTCGGGGTAGACGTACGCGCCCGGCGACGTGGCCCGGGTGGCGGTCACCGCGACCCCGTGCCGCCGCAGCCATCGCTCGCGCAGGCCGTCCCCGACCCCGTACGCGCCGAATCCGAGCGCCAGCCCGCTGATGCCGCCCACCGGGATCTCCACGATGACGACGTCCCAGTGGCCCAGGGAGCCGGCGACCACCGCGAGCGCGATCAGCGCGAGCAGATAGCCGAGGACGCCCCGCCGGATCCGGCGGGCGAACCGGTGGCGCCACCGCGGGGCCAGCGAGCGGATCGCGGCGAAGCGGGCGCCGTCGACGTCGTCCCGGTCCGTCCGGTTGGCGAGCAGGTCGTTGATCGTGTCGGCGAACAGGGCCGCCCCGTCCGGGTCGACGTCGTCGATCCGGTGGACGCGCGGTGTCGCCCCGGCCTTCGCCCGCAGTTCGATCAGGACCGTCCCGCCCTCGGCGCGGAGCCGGCCGAGGCCGTCGGCGGTGAAGACGATCTGTTCCGTCGGGAGGTCGAGGACCAGACCTTCGTTCTCGACGGAGAGGACGATTCCGTCCCGGCCCACGAGGACCGGGAGGGAGGCGATGGGTATGGGCATGGGCGTGATCGTAAAGCCGGGAGCGGGCCCGGGTCAGCCCCTTGCGGCCCACACCGCCAGGGCGATCAGCAGGACGGCCGCGGCCACGGCGGCCACGACCGCCTTCCGGGGGACGCCGCCGGAGCCGGCGGCGGGCTCCGGGGCGCGGGGCGCGCTGGTGACGACGAGCGCGGCGCCGTCGGGGGCCGGGTCCTCCGGCAGCGCGGCGGTCACCGCGTCCGCGAAGGCGAGCGCGGCGGCCTCGTCCGCGTCGGCGACCCGGTAGATCGTCGGCTCGTTCGCGCCCGACGCCGTCAGGACGATCGCGACGGACCGGCCCTCGGCGTGGACGAACGAGATCGCCGCCAGCGGTATGCGGTGCTCCTTGTCCGGGCGGTGCAGGGTGACCGGCCCGCCCGCGAAGTGGAGAACCGATTCACCACCGCGCAGGACGAGAGAAGGGGTGGCCGTCATCGTCCGTGTTCCTCCGCCGCCGTCGGTCGGTCCGGGAGCGCCTCCGGGCGACGGAGTGACGCTCCCTCGCCGATCGTAGGGGCACCGGCCCGCCCCGCACCACGTCCGCCCCCGCGCGGCCGGTCCCGGCGGGACCGATCCGCACGCCGATCCGCACGCCGTTCCGTGCGCCCCCGCGTGCGCCGGAGCGGAAATCAGGAGAACGCTCCGGGAACACATCCGCGGCGACCCGGCACGGCCGTTCGAGAATCCCCCGGATTTACGGGAGTTGACCGCTCCCGGGGCCGTCACCGCGGCCGCGAATCGAATGGCGCGCTCGAACGCTCCGGCCGCGTGGCGTGCGGAAACGGCCCGAACTCCGGTGGCGCGTCCGACGATTCTACGGATCACGGACCACCCGGGAGTGGGGAAGCGGGAAATGGATTCAGAAAGGCATACGTTGGTGAAGGAAGACACCAGAGAGAACGACCGCGGGGAAGTCGGAGCGGCGCGGAGCGGAAAGCGCGGGAACGGCGCGGAGGGAATCTCCCCGCCCGGAGCCCGCGGCCGGCCCGCCCGCCGCCCCCGCGGCCGCTCGCTCGCAAGGGACACCGCACGGCGGTCCCGGCCCGGCACGCAGCGGGGCCCGTACCGCCGGGGAGGAGGGCCGGTCATGCCACTGCCGATCGGGGCGTACGTCGTGGAGATCCGCACCGGGCGGGTCGCCAGAGTGATGGGCCACGAGGGCCCCTACGTCCAGATCCGCCCGCTCGGCGGCGGACGGGAATGGGACGTGGCGCCGGAGGAGGTCCGCGAGGCCACCTCCGCGGAGCGCCTCAGCGCCGCCACCGCCCACGCCAACGCCCGCAGCCGCGGCGAGGTCCCCTGACCCGCCCCCGGCCCCCTCCGCCGGCCCGGATCCGCACCGCCGACCGGAACCGGTCCGGCGTGCGGGAGAATGGCTGCATGAGTCTGTTCCGCGACGACGGCATCGTGCTGCGCACCCAGAAGCTGGGCGAAGCGGACCGCATCATCACCCTCCTCACGCGCGGTCACGGACGCGTGCGCGCCGTGGCGCGCGGGGTGCGCCGCACCAAGTCCAAGTTCGGCGCGCGCCTCGAACCCTTCTCCCACGTGGACGTGCAGTTCTTCGCCCGCGGGAGCGAGCTGGTCGGCCGCGGCCTTCCGCTCTGCACCCAGAGCGAGACCATCGCCCCGTACGGCGGCGGCATCGTCACCGACTACGCCCGCTACACCGCCGGCACCGCGATGCTGGAGACGGCCGAGCGCTTCACCGACCACGAGGGCGAGCCCGCCGTGCAGCAGTACCTGCTGCTCGTCGGCGGGCTGCGGACCCTCGCCCGCGGCGAACACGCCCCCCACCTGATCCTCGACGCCTTCCTCCTCCGGTCCCTCGCCGTCAACGGCTACGCCCCCTCCTTCTCGGACTGTGCCAAATGCGGACTGGGCGGCCCGAACCGGTTCTTCTCGGTCGCGGCGGGCGGCGTCATATGCGGTGACTGCCGGGTCCCCGGCAGCGTCGTACCCTCGGCGGAGGCCCTCGGCCTGCTCAGCGCGCTGCTCACCGGCGACTGGGCGACGGCGGACGCGTGCGAGCCCCGTCACGTCAGGGAGGGCAGCGGCCTCGTGTCCGCCTATCTGCACTGGCACCTGGAGCGCGGCCTGCGCTCCCTGCGGTACGTAGAGAAGAGCTAGGAGATCCATCGCATGGCCATCGCACGACTCCTCGGGCGCCAGCGCCGGGAGTACAGGACCCCCGAGCCGCACCCGTCCGGTGCCCGCCCGCCGAAGCTCCAGCCGGAGCTCGTGCCCGAGCACGTCGCGATCGTCATGGACGGCAACGGGCGCTGGGCCAAGGAGCGCGGGCTGCCGCGCACCGAGGGCCACAAGGTCGGCGCCGAGCAGGTGCTCGACGTGCTCCAGGGCGCGCTGGAGATGGGCGTGGGGGCGATCTCGCTGTACGCCTTCTCGACCGAGAACTGGAAGCGCTCGCCCGAGGAGGTGCGCTTCCTGATGAACTTCAACCGCGACTTCATCCGCAAGACCCGCGACCAGCTCGACGAGCTCGGCATCCGGGTGCGCTGGGTGGGCCGGATGCCCAAGCTGTGGAAGTCGGTCGCCAAGGAGCTCCAGGTCGCCCAGGAGCAGACCAAGGACAACACGAAGCTGACGCTGTACTTCTGCATGAACTACGGCGGCCGCGCGGAGCTCACCGACGCGGCGCAGGCGCTCGCCGAGGACGTGAAGGCGGGCCGGCTCGACCCGGCGAAGATCACCGAGAAGACGGTCCAGAAGTACCTCTACTACCCGGACATGCCGGACGTCGACCTCTTCCTGCGGCCCAGCGGCGAGCAGCGCACCTCCAACTACCTGATCTGGCAGAGCGCGTACGCCGAGATGGTCTTCCAGGACGTGCTGTGGCCCGACTTCGACCGCCGCGACCTGTGGCGGGCCTGCGTCGAGTACGCCCAGCGCGACCGCCGCTTCGGCGGCGTCGACCCGGCCGACCTCGCGGTCCTCGACAAGGCCTGACGCGTACACGACGCTACGATCCGGGGCGTGAACGGAACATCGGACGACTCCGCGCTCCCCGCCGGACACGGCCGGAGCGCGCCCGACCGGGTCGAACTCGCCTACTCCGCCGTCCTCGCGGACGTCCGCGAGGCGGTACGGATCAGGCTGCGCACCACCCTGTGGTGGCGGGCGCTGCGCTGGGCCGCGTACGGCACCGCCGCCCTGGCCCTGGCGATCGTCCTCCTGGAGCTGCTGCTCCCCGGTGAGCCGGACGCGGGGACCGTGGCGAAGATGGCCGGGCTGGGCCTGGCCGCCGTGGCCGTGGTCGAGCTGATGGGCCCGGCCGTCGCCCTCGTCTTCTTCCGGGCGGTCCGCGCCCAGGGCGACGTGCGGGCCGTCCTCGACGACGACAGCGGCCGGTGGACCTCCCGGGAC
This sequence comes from Streptomyces sp. NPDC035033, assembly GCF_040636735.1. Lineage (NCBI taxonomy): Bacteria > Bacillati > Actinomycetota > Actinomycetes > Kitasatosporales > Streptomycetaceae > Streptomyces > Streptomyces sp. NPDC035033. The sequence goes on from NZ_JBEZUZ010000169.1 coordinate 6,728, forward strand.
ACCGACACCGCCATCCGCTGGGCGATGCTGCCCCGGTACGTGGAGACGGACCGGCTCTTCGTCCTGCTCACCGCCGGCCAGGCCGGCTCCGGCTTCGCCTACCTGCCCAAGCACGGCCTCGCCGGCCCGGCCGACGCCGACCGGCTCCGGGCCCTTCTGGACCGGCGCAGCAACCGCCTCTGAACGCCGACGGGCGGTGGGCGGCCCCGGCGGTAGAGGGGAGGGCCCC
>NZ_JBEZUZ010000170.1:0-6892 GCF_040636735.1 Streptomyces sp. NPDC035033
CTATACGCGTCCCGCATCTGGGTGAGCACGGGGCAGCTCCTCTCTCGCCGGTCGCCCGCGGTGGCGGTGCCGGATCCGGCACCGCCCGTCGGTGTTCGCACCATGGACCTTTCCTGAAGGATCTCCGCCAGGCGTGTCAGACGCCTCGCTGGCTCGCGTAGAAGACCAGCCGGTACTTGCCGATCTGCACCTCGTCGCCGTTGTTGAGCACCACGTCCGCGTCGATCGGCTCGCGGTTGAGGTAGGTGCCGTTGAGGCTGCCCACGTCGGCGACGGTGAAGCTGCCGTCCTGGCGCCGGCGGAACTCGACGTGCCGCCGGGAGACCGTGAAGTCGTCCAGGAAGATGTCGCTCTGCGGGTGGCGCCCGGCCGTCGTCAGCTCACCGTCCAGGAGGAAGCGGCTGCCCGAGTTCGGACCGCGGCGCACCACCAGGAGCGCGGAACCGGGCGGCAGCGCCTCGACGGCCGCCAGGGCCTCGGGGGACAGCGCCGGCATCGCGATCTGACCGGTGGTCTCGGCGTCGTACGCCTCCAGCCCCGAGATCGAGATCGTCGACGTCGTCTCGGAGGGACGCTCGGCGGCGACCCCGCCCCGCAGCGGCGTACCGCAGTGGGAGCAGAAGCGGCTGTCCGCCGTATTGCGGTGACCGCACCTCGTACACACCGGCATGGACGCGTCCTCCTGCCGCGGCTGCCCCGCGGAGGTCTGGGTCGCGTACGGGTCGGGGGCAAACCCTCCACCCGTACTTGAGGTTGATGGTTCACCGAAACCTATGCGCGCGGCACCGGCGGGGTCAACAGACGACGCGCCCTGCGCGCCCGGAATGTCACCGCCCGGACCACCGACCTCGTCACGGAAGAGCGGGCGCTCGCCGCCCTGCTCCTCGCTCTGGGCATGGCGCGGCGCGCGGTGCCTGGCGTTGCCGCCGTCCTCGCGTGCGCTCTTGCCGAACAACTTCGCAAACAACTTCACGGGCGATTCCCCTTGACCGAAACAGACCCGCCCGTGGGGCAGGACGAACCGAGATCCATCACACCTGCCGACCCGGACACCTTCACAACGTCCGTATCCTCCGGACAGTTTCCACCACGCACCACCGTTGTGGTGCGCCGACCCCCCGCAACGCTCCAGCCCATGTCGCGGGACCCCTCGCCCCCTCTCTCACGGGGAGGACGACCGAGCGTAGTCAGGCCGCTTCGCGGGTCGCAAGGCGTCGACGACGATCTTCGCCGACCGCTCCACCGTGGCCGTGGCCTGCTCCTTCTCGAGGGTCTGCACGACTCCACCGGGGATGTTGAGCGCGGGCTCGAGATCCTCGGGCTTGCCGATGACCTTGAAGACGTACGGAGCGGTCACCTGCGTTCCATCGATCCGCATGTCATCGCCGCCCCCGGTGAAATAACTGTCGGCGACCACCCGCACCCCGTCGACCTGGATCGCCTCGGCGCCGGCCGCCCGCAGCTCCTGGATGGCGTCGAGCAGCATGTCGGACTCGACGGCGCCCACCGGATCGGTCACGGTCAGCGTGATGCCCGGCCCCTCGGCGGCCACCGTGCCGGCCAGGATCCCGAGCTGCCGCTCCTTCTCCTGCGTCTGCCGGCGGGCCTCCTCGGCCTGGTCGGAGCTGGACTCCAGCTCCGAGCGCTGCTTCTCCAGCCGCGCCTTCTCGTCCTCCAGGCGCTGGGTGCGGTCGTCGAGCTCGTCGAGGATCCGTACGAGGTCCTCCTGCCGGGCCCCGCGCAGGGCGCTGCCCTCGCTGGTCGAGGAGACCTGGATGGCGAGGCCGAAGCCCAGGCAGAACAGCAGCAGGGCGACGACGAGCTGGGCCCGCGTCACCCGCGGCGGCCACAGGGCGTCCGCCAGCCGCCGGCGCCCGGTCGGCGCGTCCCCGGTGCCGGGGCCGGCCTCCGGGGCGGGCACGGCGGCCCCGGGAGCGCTCTCACCGCCCTCCGCGGCCCGCGTCGCCGGCTCCGTGGCCCCGGAAGCCCCGGGCGTCACCGGCGCCCCGCGCTCCCCGCCCGCCTCCGGCTTCTCGTCCGGCTTCCGCTCTTCGTCCGGCTCGGGGTTCTCGCCGGCCTCGGGGTTCTCGTTGGGGTTCGTACTCATCGGCCTCACGCCCGGAAGACATGGCGGCGGATCGCGGCCGCGTTGGAGAAGATCCGGATGCCGAGCACGACGACGACACCGGTGGACAGCTGCGCGCCGACGCCGAGCTTGTCGCCGAGGAAGACGATCAGCGCGGCCACGACCACGTTCGACAGGAAGGAGACGACGAAGACCTTGTCGACGAAGATCCCATCGAGCATGGCCCGCAGGCCGCCGAAGACCGCGTCGAGGGCGGCGACCACGGCGATCGGGAGATAGGGCTCGACGACCGCCGGGATCTCGGGCCGGACCAGCAGTCCGGCCACGACTCCGACGATCAGGCCCAGTACGGCGATCACGATGTTGCCTTCCCCTTGTCGGCCGTGGCCCGGCCGGTGGGCGTCGCGGCCCCGGCCCCCCTCGGCTCTGCTGTACGTACGATCAGGCTCGGCGCGGCCGGCAGCCGCACCTCGCCCTCGACCGAGATGCTGCTGCGGATCCCGAAGTTCTCCACCAGCGCGTGCAGGTACTGCCCGTCCGCGCTGTCCTGGAAGGTGGTGGCGAGCCGCTGCCCGTCCCCGACGGCGAGGACGGTGTACGGCGGCACGAGCGGCCGGTTGTCGACGAGTATGGCGTCGCCGGCGGCCCGGATCGCGGAGAGCGAGGTCAGCCGCTGGCCGTTGATCGACACGGCCTCGGCGCCCGACTCCCACAGCCCGTTGACCACCCGCTGCATGTCGCGGTCCCGCACCCGGCCGGTGTCGGAGAAGCCGGCGCTCTCGCGCGGGCCGCCGCCTCCGCTGTCGGAGCCCTTGGCGTCGTCGACGACGAGCTTCACCCCGGGGCCGTGCACGGGGGTGGCCCCGGACAGCAGCGCGACCAGTTCCGCCTGGTCGCCGCCGTGCTGTTCGAGCGCCGCGCGCTGCCGTTCGCCGACCTCGGCGCGGATCCGTTCGACGTCCTGCTCCAGCTCGTCGGCGGACGCGTTCTCCCCCTCGATCCGGTCGATGAGCTCCTGCCGCTCCTTGGCGACGACGGGGGCCGAGACCCGGGCCTCGGCCGCGCCCACGGTCACCACGGCGGCGGCCAGCACCAGCCCGGCCGCGAGCCCGAGCTTGGCCCGCAGCGGCTTCGGTACCGAGCCGCCCTCGGCGGCGCGCCGGGCGGTCGCCTCCGCGTACCCGTCGTCCAGCGCGTGGTCGATGACGTTGTTCAGCAGCGACATCGACGCGTCCGGGCGCGGGGGCGGAGATCCGGTGCTCCGAACGGGGGGCTGCTGCGACATGCCGCACATCGTCGCACGTCGTACGTCCTACCGCCGAATGCCCCCTGGGAAAGGCCGGGCGGCCCCCTGCTGCCGCCGCCCGGCCCCGGTCCGCTCCCCGGTCAGCGCCCCGCGCCCTCGACCACGCGCGCCCATTCGTCGAGCAGCGCCTGCGCGGAGGTGTCGTCGGGCCCCTCGGCCCACAGGTGGGTGACGGCCTCGGCGGGGTCCGGCAGCACCATCACCCACCGTCCGTCGGCCTCCACGACCCGCACGCCGTCGGTGGTGTCCACCGACCGGCCGCCGGCCGCCTCGACCACCCGCCGCATCACGAGCCCCTTCACGGCCCACGGCGTGGCGAGGTCCCGCTTGATGACGTGCGCCCGCGGGATCCGGGCGTCGATCTGGCTGAGCGTGAGCTGCGTCCGCGCCACCAGGCCGATCAGCCGCACGAAGGCCGCGGCCCCGTCGAAGACGCTGCTGAACTCGGGCACGATGAACCCGCCGCGCCCGTCGCCGCCGAAGATCGTCGACTCCTGGCGGCCGACCCGGGTCAGGTCGTCGGGCGAGGTGGTCGTCCACTCGACCTGGGTGCCGTGGTACGCGGCCACCTGCTCGGCGATGCGGGTCGTGGTGACCGGCAGCGCGACCCGGCCGGACCGGCGCTCGGCCGCCACCAGGTCGAGCATCACGAGCAGCGCCCGGTCGTCCTCGATGATCCGGCCCCGCTCGTCGACGAGCGACAGCCGCTCGCCCACGGGGTCGAACCGCACGCCGAACGCGGCCCGCGCCGACGCCACGATCTCCCCGAGCCGGACCAGCCCGGCCCGCCGCCGCTCGACGGACTCGGTGGGCCGCGACTCGTCGAGGCCCGGGTTGATGGTCAGCGAGTCCACCTGGAGCCGGCCGAGCAGGCTGGGCAGGACGAGTCCCGCGCTTCCGTTGGACGCGTCCACGACCACCTTCAGCCCGGCCTCCGCGATCCCGGACGTGTCGACGTTCCGCAGCAGGGAGCCGGTGTACGAGTCGAAGACGCTCGCGGGGAACGACAGGTCGCCGATCTCGCCGGGAAAGGCCCGCCGGTACTCCTGCCGCGCGTACACCCGGTCCAGCTTCCGCTGCCCGGCCTGCGACAGGTCCGCGCCCCGCTCGTCGAAGAACATGATGTCGACGGAGTCCGGCACGCCGGGAGAGGTCCGCACCATGATCCCGCCGGCGCTCCCCCGCGCGGTCTGCTGCCGGGCCACCGGCAGCGGCACGTTCTCCAGGTCCCGCACGTCGATGGCGCTGGCCTGGAGCGCGGAGATCACGGCCCGCTTGAGCGCGCGGGCGCCGCGCGAGTGGTCGCGGGCGGTGGTGACGGTGGAGCCCTTCTTCAGGGTCGTCGCGTACGCCCCGGCGAGCCGTACCGCCAGTTCCGGCGTGATCTCGACGTTGAGGATCCCGGACACCCCGCGCGCGCCGAAGAGGTGGGCCTGGCCGCGGGACTCCCAGATCACCGAGGTGTTGACGAAGGCACCGGCCTCGATGGTCTTGAACGGGTAGACCCGCACGTTGCCCTGGACGATCGACTCCTCGCCGATCATGCACTCGTCGCCGATGACGGCCCCGTCCTCGATCCGGGCCGCCCGCATGACGTCGGTGTTCTTGCCGATGACGCAGCCGCGGAGGTTGCTCTGCTGCCCGATGTAGACGTTGTCGTGGACGACCGCCTTGTGCAGGAAGGCTCCGGTCTTCACCACCACGTTGGAGCCGACGACGGTGTGTTCCCGGATCTCGGCGCCGGCCTCGACCTTGGCGTAGTCCCCGATGTACAGCGGCCCGCGCAGCACCGCGTCGGGGTGCACCTCCGCGCCTTCGGCGACCCACACGCCGGGGGAGATCTCGAAGCCGTCGATGTCGACCTGGACCTTGCCGTCGAGGACGTCGGCCTGTGCCTTGACGTAGCTCTCGTGGGTGCCGACGTCCTCCCAGTAGCCCTCGGCGACATAGCCGTAGATCGGCTTGCCCTCCTTCATGAGCTTCGGGAAGACATCGCCGGACCAGTCGACCGGGACGTCGGCCTCGACGTAGTCGAAGACCTCGGGCTCCATGACGTAGATGCCCGTGTTCACGGTGTCGGAGAAGACCTGCCCCCAGGTCGGCTTCTCCAGAAAGCGTTCGACCTTCCCTTCCTCGTCGACGATCGTGATGCCGAATTCCAGCGGATTCGGCACCCGCGTCAGGCAGACCGTGACGAGGGAGCCCTTCTCCTTGTGGAAACGGATCAGATCGGTGAGGTCGAAGTCGGTGAGGGCGTCCCCCGAGATCACGAGGAAGGCGTCGTCCTTCAACGCTTCCTCGGCGTTCTTCACACTGCCCGCTGTGCCGAGCGGCTTCTCCTCGTTGGCATAAGTGAGCTCCATTCCGAGCTCTTCGCCGTCGCCGAAGTAGTTCCTGACGAGCGACGCGAGAAACTGCACGGTGACGACGGTCTCGTTGAGACCGTGCCGCTTGAGCAGTCGTAGGACATGCTCCATGATCGGCCGGTTCACCACCGGCAGAAGAGGCTTGGGCATGCTCGAGGTCATGGGGCGAAGGCGGGTTCCTTCGCCACCGGCCATCACGACGGCCTTCATGTCGGAAGCGTCCTCCTTGAAGAGACGACGGTCCTGCCGACCGAACCTGTCCGCGTTCACTCGTCCCCGGACGTCCTCGTTCCTGCCGGCGACGCTGCGCGGCACGGGACCAACGGGCTCAATCGGCCGCGGTATCCGCCTTCACGAGTCGGCGGACCTGGACCACGTAGAGGATCCCTGCCCACCAATACAGAGTTGTACCCCATCCGGCGAAAGCCCATCCGAAAACTTCAGCGAGTGACGCCAACCAGCCGGTTCCGTCACTGAGAAGCAGCAACGGGAAGGCGTACATCAAGTTGAAAGTCGCAGCTTTCCCGAGGAAGTTCACCTGCGGCGGCGGGTAGCCGTGCCGGCGGAGGATTCCCACCATGACCAGCAGCATGACTTCACGCGCCAGAAGAACGGCGGTCAGCCACAGCGGCAGGATCTCGCGCCAGGTGAGGCCCACCAGCGTGGACAGGATGTAGAGCCGGTCGGCGGCCGGATCCAGCAGCCGGCCGAGGCTGCTGATCTGGTTCCACTTGCGGGCCAGCTTGCCGTCGAGGTAGTCGCTGACCCCGCTGAGCATCAGCACGAGCAGCGCCCACACATCACTGTTGGGCCCGCCGAACTCCGGCCGCAGGATGAGCCACAGGAACAGCGGCACGCCGACGAGACGCGCCATGCTGAGAATGTTGGGGATGGTGAGGACCCGATCCGTCTGGACCTCGGTCTCCTGGACCTCCACCCGGGGGCCTCCTGCTGGGAACGTACCGACGTTGACCCCTGACCTTACCCTCCGCCACCCCCACCCCCGGGCACCGGGTCCACCGCCCCTCCCCGGAAAACGGACGCGGAACGCAGAAAAGCCCCGCACCAGAAGGTGCGGGGCTTTCCCACAATGATTGTTCGGCGGTGTCCTACTCTCCCACAGGGTCCCCCCTG
>NZ_JBEZUZ010000171.1:0-6873 GCF_040636735.1 Streptomyces sp. NPDC035033
CCGGCGGCGCGGGGACGGGCGCGGGGGCCGGGGGCGGTGGGGCCGCCGGTACGGGGGCGGGTGCGGGCGCGGGGACGGGGGGCGGCTCGGCCGGGTTTCGGCTCGTACCCGTACCCGCCTCCGTACGGGAGCCGGTGCCCGTACGGGAACCCCCGCCCTCCCCGGGCTCCGCCTCCCGCTCCCCGTCCCAGTTCAGGAACGCCCCGCAGGAGGCGCAGAACGGCGTGCCCGGGTCGTTGCGGCGGCCGCACGTCGGACAGGTCATCCCGCACCTCCGGGCAGCAGTTCCAGGGTGAAGCCGACGTGCGCCGGGATCTCGGCGGTGATCAGCTCCTCCAGGCGGGCCCGGTTGACCCGCCCGGGGTCCGGCAGGACGAGCCGGACCGTCACCCACGGCCGCCGGGTGCCGGGCAGGGGGGTGCCGGGTGTGGCCGACCAGACCGTGCCGCCGCTCTCGGTGATCTCGGCCCGCGCCCCGCCCGTCTCCAGGCGCAGCGCCTCCGCGAGACCGGCCGCCGTCCCGCGCGCCCGGTGCCGGTCCACCGCGCCGAGGACGGCGGCCCGGCGCCGCTCCGGCGGGCTCTCGTCGTGCGGCTCCACGGCGACCCAGCCGGCCAGCCAGTCGAGGAAGTCCTCGGGCGCGGTGCGCGGGTCGAGGTGGGCCGGGAGGTTGTCCAGGCTCAGCAGCACCGGCGCCAGGGCCTCGTCGAGCGCGGCCAGGAACCGGGCGAGGAAGTCGTGCTCCAGGTAGACCGCGGGCAGCAGGTCGATCAGCGGGTGCGGGCTCGGCAGCCCGGGGACGTCGGTGCGCACGGCGGTCAGCCCTCCCGGACCCTCAGCTGGTGGTCGTACGAGAAGACGAGGGCGTGCCGGTCGAGGGCGATCCGCCCGTCGGGCACCTCGGTGCGCTGCCCGGTCACCGGGTCGGCCCGGTAGAGCCGCACGTCGTCCACCAGGTCGACGCCCGGGACCCGCTGGAGCACCGCGTACGCCTCGCCGGTCTGGACCGGGCGGCCGAACGGCCAGCCGTCGCCGGCCGGGCCGCCGGTGAGCGCGTTGAAGTAGCCGTCGAGGGCGGCGAGGGCCTCCTCCCGCACCCGCTCGGCGGTGGCGCCGCGGCTCGCCTGCACGGTCGCGACGAAGGTGACGCCCTGGTAGAACGGCGGCTCGACGACCACCCGCGCCCCGACGGGGCGGCGGGCGTCCAGGTGCTCCGCGATCCGCTGGAGGGTCCGCGGCGGGGGGATCAGCTCGTCGAAGGCGATCCGGCCGCGGGCGTCGCCGCGCCCGGCCGGCACGAGGAGCAGCCGCACCCCGCCCTCGCCGTCCTCGGGGACGCAGTGCACGCGGGCCGCGTCCGGGGCCACCTCGCGGGCGAGCAGCTCGTAGTCGCGCGGCACGACGGCCCGTTGCAGCGTCCGCAGGGTGAGCGGGCCGCGGACCCGCGCGCTCTCCACCGTCTCGCCGTCCACCCCGCCCAGCGCCGGCCGGCGGTTCTCCACGCGCGCCACGAACGGCACCGTGCCGCGCAGCACGCGCAGGGTGCCCCGGGCCACGTTGCCGCGCACCCCGCCGCCGGTGCGGTACGCGCGGACCCGGACGGTCGCCCCCTTGGGCGGTACCTGGCCGAAGTACCGTACGGTGCCGTCCCGTTCGCGGACGGCCGGGCCGAACTCGACGCGCCCGGTGCCCTCGTCGAGGATGAAGTGCCGGTCGCCGGGGCCGGAGTGGGCGAAGTCGTCGACCCGGCTCCAGGGCGCGTCGGCCCCGTCGGCGGCGTCCGGCGCCGTCACCTCCAGGGTGAACTCGCCGGGCACCACCGGAGGACGGGCGACGGTGAAGGACTGCCCCGCCACCCCCTCGGCCGTGCCCAGGACCTCGTCCGTGATCCGCTCGGCGTGCTCGGCCCCCACCGTCGCCCCGATGGTGAAGGCCGTGATCCCGCGGACCACCGGGGACGCCACGTACGTCGGCTGATCCGGCTCCGCCGCCACGAGCCGGCAGCGCAGCCAGCCGCCGGCGCGCCGGACGACGCTCAGGGCGGTGTGGGTCGCCGGCAGGTGCAGGATCAGCTCGCCGGACCGGTTGAAGCCGCCCGTGTCGTCCTTCTCCACCTCGCAGGCCGCCCAGCGGTCGCCGTCCCACGCCTCCCACACCAGCGGCGGCCGCAGCGGGTCGACGCCCACGCCCTGCACGTCGCAGTCGAGGCGCAGCACCACGACCCCGGCGGGCACGGCCGCCGACAGGCCCACGTAGAGGGCGTCGCCGGGGGCGGGCGCGGGGGAGAAGCAGGGCACGTCGCGGCGGAGGGCCAGCTCCTCGGTGCGGTCCACGGCGGCCGCGGGCCCGGCCCCCGCCGCCGGCAGGGTCGCGAGCGCCGCGTACGCGCAGGGCACGATGGTCAGGTCCCGGGTGGTGCCGAAGACCACGGCCGGCTCGGTCTCGGTGCGGACCGTCGCCACCTCCGTACCGGCCCGGACGAACACCGGCTCCGGCTGCGGCGCCGAGAGCCGGAAGGTGACGTCGGTGCCGGCGGCGGTCGGCGGGTGGAGCCGCACCCCGATGAGGTCCAGGAAGGTCAGATAGCTCTTCTCCGGCACCCGGTTCACCCGGTAGACGAGCTGGTCGACCATGGTCGCGAACGCCTCGATGAGGGTGACGCCCGGGTCCGACACGTTGTGGTCGGTCCACTCCGGGCAGCGCCGCTGCACCAGCCGCTTGGCCTCGTCCACCAGGCTCTGGAAGTGCCGGTCGTCCAGATTCGGGCTCGGCAGGGTCACGCGCGCTCCTCCTCCGGGATCACGTAGAACGGGAACACCAGGTTGCGGGGGTCGTTGGCGCCGCGCGGGGTGTAGCCGATGTCGATGTACAGCACCCCGCTGTCGGCCTCGTCGAAGCGGACCGCCACCTCGGTCACCTCGATCCGCGGCTCCCACCGCTCCAGGGCGAGGCGCACCTCGTACGCGAGCTGCCCGGCCGTCCCCGCGTCGGCCGGCGCGAACACGTAGTCGTTGATCGCGCAGCCGAATTCCGGCCGCATCGGCCGCTCGCCGGGCGAGGTCGCGAGGATCAGCCGGATCGACTCCTCCAGCTCGCGCTCGCCCCGGACGAGCGCGATCGACCCGGTCGCGTCCGTGCGCGGCGGGAAGGCCCACCCCGCGCCGATGAACTCCTGTCCCATGGTCCCCTCAGCCTCCGATCAGCACCGAAGCGCAGCCCGACACGACCGCCGACCCGCAGCCGGACAGGTCTCCGACCCGGGCGGCCGGTCGGCCCCCGATCAGCACCGTCGTGGAGCCGGGCGGCGCCAGCGCGGACGGCGGGTGCGCGGCGGGCGACGCGCACTGATGCGCGGTGCCGACCGTGGCGGCCGGCCGGCCGCCGATGAGGACCGACGTCACCCCGGGAGGGCCGATCATCCCCGGGTGCGCGGTCGGGTCGCCGACCCGAGCGGCGGCCGCTGACTGTGCCATGTCTCCCCCCGTACCCGTCAGTTGATCTTCACCAGGGGCGCGCTGACGGAGAGCGTGGTGCCGCCCTTCAGCTCCGTGCGCCGCGTGCCGTCCACCGTGACCTCCGACCCCCGCACGTCGACCGCGCCGCCGGCCGCCAGCCGGACCGCGCCCCGCCCGCCGTCCACGCTCACTCCCTGACGTGCCGTCACCGACACGCTGTCGCCGCTGAGTTCCAGCGCGCCCCGCTCGGCGGAGACGCTCACCCCGCCCGAGGCCGTGATCGACACCTTCTCCCGCGCGGTGATCCGCACCGACCCGTCGCTCCCGATGGCGACCGCCGTCCCCGACTGGTCCAGGTCGATCGTCAGCTTCCCGTCGCCGGTCCGCAGCCGCACCCCCTGCGGGCCGCCCGCCGCGTCCAGCAGCTCCAGCCTGTGCCCGCCCTTCGAGGCGAAGGCCCGCCGGTCCACCGCCCCCGACGTCGGGTCCACCGCACCGCCCCCGGACGGCCGGTCCTGTCCGTTGTACAGCCCGCCCAGGACGTACGGCCGGTCGAGGCGCCCCAGTTCGAAGCCGACCACCACCTCGTCCCCGACCTCCGGGATGTACGGCTCGCCGCCGCCCGTGCCGGCCGCCTGCGCGGTCCGCGCCCAGTCGCTCGCGTACTCGTCCGACAGCCACGGGAAGGCCACCTTCACCCGGCCCGAGCCCTCCGGGTCCTGGGTGTCCGTCACCGTCGCGTTCACCAGCCCGCCGGCCCCCCGGCCCCCGTCGGCCCGCCCGCCGGTGAGGCCGAAGAGCGACCGCTCCTGCTGTCCGGAGACCGTGATCCACGTCTCGTACCCGCGCAGCGCGTCGAAGACGTGCCGCGACGAGGTGACCGTGTACCGGCCCTCGAAGGGCGCGCCGACCGCGTTCAGCGCCACCGCCGAGCCCGCCCGCACCTCCGGATTGCCCCGGATCACCGCCTCCAGCTCCGCGAACGAGCCGGCGATCCGCTCGGCGAGCGCCTGCGCCGCCCGGTCCACCCGCTCCTGCGTGCCGTAACCGCCGTCCGTCACCACGTGCCGGGCCTCCCCGAACGGCTCCGTCACCTGCGCGGCCGTCACCCCGAGCGCCAGCGTCGGCGACGTGCCCGCCGGCGCCCGGCCCACCAGGGCCCGCTTGCCCCGCACGTCCCAGCCCCGCACCTCCACCTCGGAGACCTGCTCGGCCGCCGACACCGAGGCCCGGCAGCGCAGCAGGTTCGCCCCCCGCTCCAGGACCAGCGGATCGCGGTCCGCGCGCGCCGACGCGTCCGGCGCCCCGCCCGCCTCGGCCGGCCGCACCACGTGCAGCGCCCCGTCCCGTACGTACGCCTGGGCGCCCGCCTCCTCGGCGAGGCCGCGCACGAACTCCCAGTCGCTGACGTTGGCCTGCGCCACGTGGTCGAGCACCGGACCGGCCACGTCGACCGTGCCCGGCGCCAGGCCGGCCCGCCGGGCGACCTGGGCGACGATGTCGGAGAGCGTCATGTTCTGGTAGCCGGCCACCCGCGCCCCGCGCAGCAGCTTGTACGTCTCGTCGAGCCCGCGCACCACCGTGTACGTGCCCGACTCGTCCAGCTCCAGTTCGAGCGCCGTCACCACCCCGTCGAGCAGCGGCCGCGGCTCGGTGCCGCCCCCGCCCCGCGCGAGCAGCCGGACCTCCGCGCCGACCGCGATCCCGCCCTGCGCGAGCAGCGTGCGGTCCGGGTCGCGGAACCGCAGCAGGAACAGGTCCGGCAGCGTACGGCTGTCGTCGACGTACCCCTCGACCAGGGTGTTCATCAGGCGGGCCGGCAGCGGGCTCCCGCCGACCTCCACCACGAGCGCCGAGGCGACTCCGGGCGGCGCCATCACGCCCCCCGCCGGTCCGGCGCGGACTGCCCGCGCAGCCGCCCGAGTTCGTCCGGGGCGGGCAGCAACAGGCGGGTGCCGGGCGCCAGTCGGAGCGGGTCGTCGATGCCGTTGGCCTCCGCGATCACCCGCCAGGCCGCCGGATCGCCGTACTCGCGCTGCGCGAGCGAGGGCAGCGAGTCCCCGGCCGCCACCCGGTGCGTACGACGGGCGGTGAGCGCGCCGGAGGTCGGGTTCTGTCCCGGGGTCTCCCCGCTGATCTCCTCCATCGTCACCAGGCAGACCGCCCGGATCGGCACGCCCGACGTCGTGAACAGCGTGTACTTCGCCTGCACCTGACTGACGTAACCGGGGAAGCCGGTCAGCCCGCCCCAGTGGAACACCACCCACGGCGGCGACGACCGCTGCTGCTGCCGGCTCTCGCTCGTCGGCACGCAGCACGCGAACAGCTGCTCCACCGAGGTCACCACCCGGGTGTCCTGCGTGTCGCCCGCGTCGAAGAACATCTCCACCGTCAACTTGCTGGGCTGCGGCCCCTGGTACTCCGGCGGACCCGCGCTCTTCGCGCCCTTGGCGGGCGTGCGCTTCCACGCCGCCGCCTTCGTGAGGCTCAACTCCTTCGGGTTGAACTGGAAGTCGATCCGCCCGCACGGCGCCCCGGGCGTCAGCCCCCCGCCCGACGGCGGCGTCCGCAGCTCCAGATACGCGTGCTCCAGCTTCGGCCGGGCGGAACCGCCCTTCCCGGCCGAGGCCACACCGGAGGTGCCGGCCGCGCTGAAGGCGATGGGGGCGCCGGGTGGGGTCATCGCGCTCAGCCCTCCATCACATAGCCGTGGTGGGCGATCTCGATCGTCTCGATCGCCACCTTCGGCGACTCGGGCGTGAACGACGGCCCGGTCCAGCGCACCGGCACCACCTCCAGGAGCCCCCACTGGGCGACCTTGCGCCCGTCCCCGGTCCGCGCCTCGATGTGGGCGGTCTTGCGGGTGAAGCCGGTCGTCATGCTCGCGAACCAGCGGGCCACCTTCTCGGTCTCCCGGGTCAGCGGGCGCGAGAGCTTCACGTTGGAGTACTTCAGGCGCGTCGGCAGCTGCCAGACGTGCCCGTTGTTGCCGCCCTCCTCGCGGGTCTCCAGGACGACCTCGCAGCCCAGGCCCTCACAGGTGTTGAAGGACCCGAGCTCGATGTCGTCGATGGTGACGACGAAGCAGACGCTGACGGCGGGTTCGTCGTTCGGGGCGGCGGTGGCCATGGGGTTCGCTCCTTCCGTGCGCGTACGGGTGCGCGGTCGTCCGGTCAGAACCGGGTGTCGAGGAGACGGCCGGCCCGCTCGCGCTCCAGCCGCAGATCGGCCTTGAGGAGCCGGGCGAGCGGGACGTAGAGGGCGCGGACGAACTCGTCGGTGACGGGCGGAGTGCCGGGCGCGGCCCCGGGCGGGGCCCCGGGCGGGGCCCCGGGGAAACAGATAGGAAGGGCGGCGGGGTGGGGAAGTGTGTGGTAGGAGGGGTGTTTATGTAGGGGGGGGGCGGATGCTTATAAAA
>NZ_JBEZUZ010000172.1:0-6598 GCF_040636735.1 Streptomyces sp. NPDC035033
ACGTCGTCGGGGGCGAGGCCGCCGAGCGCCACCCTGACCCGGACCCCCGGCGTGGGGGCGGGGGGGGGGCGGGGGGGGGGGGGGGGGGGCGCCCCCGCGCCGGGGGTGACCGTCCGCCCCGGGCCGGCCCCCCCGCCCCCGGGCGGCCCCCCGCCCGCGCGGGGCCTTCGGCGCCGCGGCCCTCACACGGCCGCGGCGCGCAGCCGGTAGGCGTCGAGGGCCAGCGCCAGGTCGACCAGGTCCCGCGGACGGTCCAGCCGCAGCCCGGTGAGCCGTTCCAGGCGGCGCAGCCGGTTGAGCACGGTGTTGCGGTGGCAGTACAGCAGCTCCCCGGCCTGCCCCGCCGAGCCCTGGCAGTCGAGCCACGCCTCCAGGGTGTCCATCAGCAGCCGCCGGTCCGCCACGTCCAGCTCCATCACCTTCCGCAGCGTGCGGGTGACGAGCTCGTCGGCCAGATCCGGCCGGGAGAGGACGAATCCCGCGGAGACCCGCTCGTCCAGCGCGACCAGCTCCCCGTCCTGCCGGCAGGTGCCCAGCGCGAGTTCGGCGAGATCACGCGCCCGCCCCAGCTGCCCGAGCCCGTCGACGACGGGGCTCACCCCACCGCGCGCCCCCGGCCCGACGGGGACGACGGCGCGCAGCTGCTCCACCGTCCGGTCCCGCAGCAGCGCGACCACGACCTGCCCCTCCGGGTACGGGCACCAGTGGAGCTGGATTCCGGCGACCTCCTCGCGGACCGGCGCGCCCTCGGGGCGGGTCGCGTCCGCCCCGCTGAGACGGACCACGGCGTAGCGACCGGTGAGCGGGAGGTCGAGGATCACCGCCGCGCCGGACAGGTCCAGCGGATCGCTGTGCCCCCGCAGGAGCGCCTTCAGCGCCGGAAGCAGCTTGCGGCCGTCATCGGGCGGCAGGCCGAGCGTGCGCTCGCGGTGGGCCTCCTTCAGGAGCGTCATGTCCCGTTCGACCCAGCGCCAGAAGTCGCCCGCCGCGTACACGAGGAGCGGGGCGTCCTCCGGGCTGTCCTCCAGGACCGCCTCGACCAGCGCGTCCCAGATCACCGACGCGCCGATCCGGTACGCCTGGGTGACCGCCAGCAGCGGCACGCCCTGGGTCGCCCTCCGGTGCCCCACGGCCCAGGCGCGCTCGCCCGACTCGTCGAAGCGTTCCGGGGAGGCGAGCGCGCCGACCGCGACCTCCAGCGCCTCGTACGTGGCCCGCGCGACGTCGGGCGGCGCGAGCAGGGGGCTGGTGTAGTGGACGACCTCGGCCCGGAGCCGTTCCATGGCCCGGTCGACCAGGGTGGAGAGGCGCCCGAGCAGTGTGGTCGCGGCACGTCGGAGGACTTCGTCCGCCGACGCGGGTGTTCCGCCGCCCGCCGAGGAGCTCTCCGCGGACATGGCGCCGCTTCTGTCGGCCGCGACCACGCCGGATGTTCCGAGACGCGACGCGTGCATGATCACCTCCGCTTCCAGGGTCCTGGCATTGTTGGCCATCTCGGGGGTAAAGACCAGGCTTGCGGCGACGGGCCGGACCGCACTCGCGGCCGACGCGCGTGCCGGGCGGACCAGGGCGGCGGACATTGTGTCACCGCACAGTCGCCGCACCGCGGGAGTGTGCCCGCCCACTCGATCGGCGACCGGTCCCGCCTGAGGGGTCCCGCCGCTGGACGTGCGCGGGGATTCCCGCCCATGCTGCCCTGGTCGCCGGCGATCACGCACCTCGACCGGGCATCGCGGGCGACCTCCTCCTCGCGGCACAGGCGCCTCACATCCCGCCGGCCGCGGGCACCCGCCATGAGCCCCGGGTGCCGCGAACGGCCGTCCACCCCTTCAGATCTCCGTGGAGCCCCTGTGCATTCCTCGCCTTCCTGGCAGCCGTGGCCGGACGACGCCATGCCCCCGCCCGGCCGTCCCGACGCCGCTTCCCCGGCCGGGGAGCCCGACCGGGGCTCCTCCCCCACCGGCCTCCCCGACCACCGCCCGATGCGCGTCGTCGGCGGGTGCTACCTGCTCCTCGCCGTCGGCGGCGCCGTCTTCCCCACCGCCCTGAGCACGACGGTGGCGGGCCACCTGAGCGTCGGCCTGGTGCTCGTGGCGCTGCAGCTCGTCGTCATGGCCGCCGCCGTGGTCCGGTGGCGGCGGCGCCCGGCCACGGCGGACCGGCGGACGGACCGGAATCAGGGGAGGCACGCGTGAGCGGCGCGGCCCACGAGGCGACGACCGTCGTCGGCCTTCTGATCTTCATGGCCCTGTGCGGCCTGCTCTGCGTGATGACCAACGCGGAGGACGACGGCGACGACCGTGCCGCGCTCCGGGACCTCAAGCCCTGGCAGCACGGCCTGGCCATCAGCGGTACGGGGCTGTCGTCGGTCAGCCTGCTCGCGATCACGGGGATGGTCGCGGTGACCGGCCACGACGGCGTCATGATGCTGCTGGGGATGGCCCTCAGCATGGTGCTCCTCGCCCTCGTCGTCGCCGAGCCGCTGCGCCGGACCGGCGCCCGCACGGTCGGTGACGCGATCACCCGCCGGGCGTCCCGGCCCTCGGTGCGCGTGGCCGTCGCTCTGGTCACGCTCACCGTGTGCCTGGCGTTCCTGGTGCTGCAACTGGCCGCCGTGGGGACCTTGACCACGCACATGCTCGGCCTGGAGGGCACCGGCCCCCGCACCGTCGGCATCGTGGTCATCGGCGGGCTGATGGCGGCCCTGGCCGCCACGGGCGGGGTACGCGGCACCGCGCTGGTGCAGGTCGTGAAGGTGGGTGTGCTGCTGGCGGTCTTCACTGCCCTGGCGCTGTTCGCGCTGCGCCACTTCGGCTGGAACCCCGACCGGATGCTGGCGGCCGCGGTACGGGGCGGCGTCCACGGCGACGCCCTGCTCGGTTCCGGACTGCAGTACGGCTCCGACGCCCTCGGCGTCCTGCAGCAGATCGGCACCGCGCTCGTCATCCCGCTGGGCATCGCCTGCCTTCCCCACGTCACCCTGCGGGTCCTCGGCGTCGGACGGGCCGACAGGACCCGGCCGGCACTGGGGTGGGCGGCCGGCCAGATGCTGCTGATCTCCGTGCTGCTGGGGGTCGCGGGCTTCGGTGCGGCGGCGGTCGTCGGTGACCGCCTCGCCGGAGCGGACGCCTCGGCGAGCGCGGTCCTCTCGCTCGCCGGTGCGCTCGACCGGGGCGGACTCCTGCTGTCCGCGGTGTCCTGTGCCGTCTTCCTCGCCGCGCTCGCGACCGTCGCGGACGTCGTCCTGGCCGGGGCGCGGACGGTGGCTCACGACCTGTACGCGCACGCGGTGCGCCGGGGCGCCGCCTCTCCGGCACGGGTGTCCGCCTGGGCCCGGTGGACGGCGCCCGCCATCGGCATGGTGGCGGTCCTGCTCGCCGTCCTCGCGGGCGACTGGCCGCTGTTGGTGCTGTCCACCGTGGCGCTGACCCTCTCCGCGTCCGCCCTCGCGCCGGTTCTGCTCTACTCCCTGTCGTGGCCGCGGTTCACGAGCCGGGGCGCCCTGTGGTGCCTGTACGGCTCCACCGTCCTCACCCTCGCGCTCTCCGCCGCCTCTCCCTTGCTCTCGGCGGGCCCCGGTGCCGTCTTCCCCGATCTGGACTTCCAGTTGACCCCGCTCATGGTGCCCGGGGTGGTGACGATCCCGGCGGGGTTCGCCCTGGGGTGGCTCGGCTCGGTCCTCACCCCGAACACCTCCGGGACGCACCCTGCGGCCGAGTCGCGCGCAACGGTGGGGACCGGGGACCGGTCCCGTACTCCGACGGACGCCGACATGCGATGACGCGGAGGACGCGTGGCGGTCCCGGCCCGATGACGTGCCACGCCACTCGTCCGGCCACGGGTCATCGACGGCGTGCGGGAGAGTCGGTCGGCTCCGGTGGCTGCTGGGCCCAGACGGTCTTTCCGTCCGTGCGGTAGCGGGTGCCCCAGCGATCGGCCAGGCCGGCGACGATGAACAGACCCCGACCGTTCTCGTCGACGGTGCGCGCGTGCCTCACGTGCGGTGCGCTCGTCGCGCCGTCACTGACCTCGCAGGTGAGTGCCTGGTCCCGGATCAGGCGGAGTTCGAGGGGCGGTGCCCCGTAGCGGACGGCGTTGCCGACGAGTTCGCTGACGATGAGCTCCGTGGTGAAGACCGTCTCCTCGTCGCAGTTCCAGCTCTCGAGACGGCGGCGAGCCCGCGCACGCGCCAGCGGCGCGGCTTCGGGCCCGTCCGGGAGGCCGCAGGTGAAGACCTGGTCGGACCGGCCGGTGGGACGGGAAGGCGGATGGAGGTGCCGTCGAGGAAGACGGCGACGGGCTCGGGCAGCCCGGCGCTGACGACGGTGCACGTGAGGTCGACGGGGTCGTGGACCGCGATCAGGCAGTCGGCGGTGAGCCGCTCCCGGTGCAAGGGGTCTCGCTCGGGCAGTGCGGAGCGTTCGGCGGCCAGACGGATGACCGTGTCGCCGAGCCGCGCCATCGGTCACGCCGACGCCGATCATGACGCCTCCGACGCCACCCAGGGCGCACCTCAGGAGGGGCTCACACAGGACCTGCATCCACCACGACGTCTCGCCGGCCGATGAGCGGCGCAGGACAGGCGCCGAGACCGTCTGCGGGTCCTAGCCCTGATCGAAGGAGTTGTCGTACCACTCGACGGTGGTGCCGATGAGGCCGGCGGCGACGATGCGCTTGACGGATCCGGGGGACGTGGCAGTGGGTCTCGCGGCGGCCATGTGCACCACTTCCGAGCGAGTGACGGGGACGTGTTCGTGTCGCCGCACCGTGGAAACCCGCTGGTCACGCGTGGATGTGGTGGCACACCACAGCTCGGCGGCCGAGGGTGCGGACAGCCGCCGTGCCGGCCCCGACGGGGCTCCGCCCAGGTGCCGGGGCCTCGCTCGCCGGCCGGGCCTGGGCCCGGCTCGCTCTCCGGAGGGCGCCGGGGAGGCGCAGGCGACGAAAAGGGCGATGCGGAAGACGGTCAGGAGCGGGCTCCGATCCGAGGTGGTGCGGAGACGGCGGGGGCGGGGTCGCCAGGGGCCGCTGCGGTCCGGGCGGTGGCGGGGTCCGCCCCGGCCGTGCTCCGCGGACGGTTCACCGCGGGAAGCAGCGGGCGATGAAGTCGTTGCGGAACGTCCCCGTGGGGTCGACCTCCGCCGTCAGGCGCTCGAAACGGTCGTACCGGGGGTAGAGAGCGCGCAGGGCCTCGGGCTCCGTGACGAAGAGCTTGCCCCAGTGCGGCCGGGCCGCGAAGGGGGCGAGGGCGTCCTCGATCACGTGCAGGGCCTTCGTCACGGCGGCGGTGTCGGGCAGCCAGGTGAAGTGGAAGGCCACGGAGTCCCGCCGATGGGCCGGACTGAGCCAGAGGCCGTCCGCGGCCACGCTCCGGATCTCCCCCACCTGCAGATGGGGGGCGAAGGCGTCCCGTACGGCGTGCAGGGCGTCGAAGGCCGCGACGGCGTCCTCACGGGCGACGAAGTACTCCGACTGGAGTTCGTCGCCGCTGCTCGGGGTGTGCTCCAGCCTGAAGTGCGGCAGCCGGAACGGGGACGGGCCCGGCAGGCCCAGCTGCGGGGTACAGGAGCCGGCCGGCATGCCGGGGACGGGGTGTCTCGGGCCGTCGGCCCGGACGGCACCGAGCCACCGCGACGGCTCGGTCGCGGCCTCCGGGGCGTCCGCGCGCCGCTTGAGCCACACCTGGTCGATCAGGTCCCCTCTCCAGCGGGTGAAGAGGCTGACGCTGTACGCGGCGGACATCACCTCGTCGAAAGCGCCGCGGAGGGCGGTGACGGGCAGGTCTTCGTAGACCCACTGCCGGACGTCGAAGGCCGGCACCAGGTCCAGGGTCAGCGTGGTGACCACGCCGAGTGCGCCGAGGGCGACCACGGAGCCCTCGAAGTGTTCGTCGCCCCGCCGCGTCGTGACGAGGTCGCCGGAGGCCGAGACGTACGTGACGGCCCGTACGGCCGAGGCGAGGGTGCCGTTGCCGTCCCCCGACCCGTGCGTGCCGGTCGCACAGGCTCCGGCGATCGAGATGTGGGGCAGCGAACCGAGGTTGTGCAGGGCGAGTCCGGCCTCGTGGAGGAGGCCGGTGATCTCGCCGAAACGGGTCCCACCGCTCACGGTGACGGTGCGGGCCCGCCCGTCGACGTCGAGCACACGGGGCAGGCCGGCGGTGGACACCAGGTCCCCGGTGGTGTCGGCGATCGCGTTGAAGGAGTGGCCGGTTCCCAGGGCTCGTACGGCACGGGAGCCGGCCACCAGCTCCTGCAGCTCCTCGACCGAGGCGGGGGTCCTGAGGCGTTCCGCGCCGAAGGTGATGTTCCCCGCCCAGTTGGTGGTGTCGGTCATGTCCTTCCTCCCGGGGGGACCCGTGTCCCCCCGTCTCGTGGTTCCGCCACGCTTCACAGCGTCACGGCAAGATCTGGCGCGACCCCGCCCACGCCGTGGTCCCCACGGACACGGAGGCCGCGGGGGGCGGGCCGGCGCATGGCCGTGGTGTCCCGCCGGGCTGCCGGCGCGAAGTTGGGCCAACCGTGGGTTACCGTGACAACGCGGACCGCAGGTGCGCCGAGATTCGCGTGTCCCGCGAACGGAACGGACAGGGAGAGAC
>NZ_JBEZUZ010000173.1:0-6525 GCF_040636735.1 Streptomyces sp. NPDC035033
CGAACTCCCCCCGGCGTGAACGCGATCCCGGCGTGAGCGCGCTTCCGGGGCGGACGCGCGGGGCCCCCGGTACGCGCGCGCGTACCGGGGGCCTCGTCGGTGCCGGGGGTCAGGCCGCGGCCGCGACCGGGACCTCCGCCGGGGCCAGGGCGATCTCCAGGACCTGGCGGACGTCCGTCACCGGGTGGACCTCCAGCTTCTCCAGGACCTCGGCCGGGACGTCGTCCAGGTCGGCCTCGTTCCGCTTGGGGATGACCACCGTGGTGATGCCGGCCCGGTGGGCGGCGAGCAGCTTCTGCTTCAGCCCGCCGATGGGCAGCACCCGCCCGGTGAGGGAGACCTCGCCGGTCATGGCCACGTCGGTGCGGACCAGCCGGCCGCTGAGCAGCGAGGCCAGCGCGGTCGTCATGGTGATGCCCGCGCTCGGGCCGTCCTTCGGCACCGCGCCCGCCGGGAAGTGGATGTGCACGCCGCGGTCCTTGAGGCCGGTGACGGGCAGTTCCAGCTCCGCGCCGTGCGAGCGGAGGAAGGAGAGCGCGATCTGCGCGGACTCCTTCATCACGTCGCCCAGCTGACCGGTGAGGGTCAGGCCGGCGGCGCCGGTCTCCGGGTCGGCGAGGGACGCCTCCACGAAGAGGACGTCGCCGCCGGCGCCGGTCACCGCGAGGCCGGTGGCCACGCCGGGGACGGCGGTACGCCGCTCGGCCGGGTCCTGCGCGGACTCGGGCACGTGGTGCGGACGCCCGATGAGGGGCCGCAGCTCCTCGGGCGTGACCGTGAACGGCAGCTCGCGGTCGCCGAGTTCGTGCTGGGCCGCGACCTTGCGGAGCAGCCGGGCGATGGACCGCTCCAGGGTGCGGACGCCGGCCTCGCGGGTGTACTCGCCGGCCAGCTTCCGCAGCGCGGCCTCGTCGACGGTCACCTCGCCGGCCTCCAGACCGGCCCGCTCCAGCTGCCGGGGCAGCAGGTGGTCGCGGGCGATGACGACCTTCTCGTCCTCGGTGTAGCCGTCGAGGCGGACCAGCTCCATGCGGTCGAGCAGGGCCTCGGGGATAGCCTCCAGGACGTTGGCGGTCGCCAGGAAGACGACGTCGGAGAGGTCGAGCTCGACCTCCAGGTAGTGGTCGCGGAAGGTGTGGTTCTGCGCGGGGTCGAGGACTTCGAGGAGGGCCGCGGCGGGGTCGCCGCGGAAGTCGGAGCCGACCTTGTCGATCTCGTCGAGGAGCACGACCGGGTTCATGGACCCGGCCTCCTTGATCGCGCGGACGATCCGGCCGGGCAGGGCGCCCACGTACGTCCGCCGGTGGCCGCGGATCTCGGCCTCGTCGCGGACGCCGCCGAGGGCGACCCGGACGAACTTCCGGCCCATGGCGTGGGCGACGGACTCGCCGAGCGAGGTCTTGCCGACGCCGGGCGGGCCGACGAGCGCGAGGACGGCGCCGCCGCGCCGGCCGCCGACGACGCCGAGCCCGCGCTCGGAGCGCCGCTTGCGGACGGCCAGGTACTCGGTGATGCGCTCCTTCACGTCCTCCAGGCCGGCGTGCTCGGCGTCGAGGACGGCCTTGGCGCCCTGGATGTCGTACCGGTCCTCGGTCCGCTCGTTCCACGGCAGTTCGAGGACGGTGTCGAGCCAGGTCCGGATCCAGGAGCCCTCGGGCGACTGGTCGCTGGACCGCTCCAGCTTGTCGACCTCCTTGAGGGCGGCCTCGCGGACCGTCTCGGGCAGGTCGGCGGCCTCCACGCGGGCGCGGTAGTCGTCGGACTCCTCGCCGTCCTTCTCGCCGTTGAGCTCGCGCAGCTCCTTGCGGACGGCTTCGAGCTGGCGGCGGAGCAGGAACTCGCGCTGCTGCTTGTCGACGCCCTCCTGGACGTCCTTGGCGATGGTCTCGGCGACGTCCTGCTCGGCGAGGTGCTCGCGGAGCTGGGCGGTGGCGAGCTTCAGCCGGGCGACGGGGTCGGCGGTCTCCAGGAGCGCGACCTTCTGCTCGACGGTGAGGAAGGGCGAGTACCCGGAGTTGTCGGCGAGGGCGCCGACGCCGTCGATCTGCTGCACCCGGTCGACGACCTGCCAGGCGCCGCGCTTCTTCAGCCAGCTGGTGGCGAGCGCCTTGTACTCCTTGACGAGCTCGGTCACGGCGCCGGGCAGCGGTTCGGGCACGGTCTCCTCGACGACCTTCCCCTCGACCCACAGGGCGGCGCCGGGCCCGGTCGTCCCGGCCCCGATCCGCACCCGTCCGATGCCCCGGATCAGCGCTCCCGGGTCCCCGTCGGCCAGCCGGCCGACCTGCTCGACGATCCCGAGCGCGCCGGTCGCGGCGTACGTCCCGTCCACCCGCGGCACCAGCAGCACCCGCGGCTTCCCGCTCGCCCCGCGGGCGGCGGCCTGCGCGGCCTCCACCGCGGCCCGCACGTCGTTGTCCGACAGGTCCAGCGGCACCACCATCCCGGGCAGCACGACCTCGTCGTCGAGCGGCAGCACAGGCAGCGTCAGCGGCACGGACGGCTTGGACTCAGAAGCCATGATCTCCCCTTCGGCAGTCAAGTTGAGCTATGCCGACTCAATGCATATGAGCGCGGGATTGTTCCCCGGACCTTGTTCGCTGTGAGCGATCATGGGCCGGCGGCGCGGAAGGGGGCGGGCGGCGCGGCGTTCCGGCCCCGGCGGGGCGGCGTGTTCCGGCTGCGCGGGAGCGGGTCGCCGGGCATGCTCGGGCGCATGGAGAGTGCTGTGGAGCGAGGGCGCGGGCGCGCCTGGGGCGCGGTGCCGGCGGTGGTGGCGGCGCTGGTCGTCGGGGTGGCCGGGTGCGCCGACGCGGACGCCCCGGCCCCGCCGGACCGGGGCGGGGCCACGACGGGGGCGGTCGCGACGGACCCGCGGTCCGGGGCCGTGCTGGTCGAGGTCCGGGTGACGGGCGGGTTCGCGGGGGTGGACAACCTGCTCGTGGTGCGCGAGGACGGGAGCTGGACCGTCCGGTCCAGGAGCGGGGAGCCGCGCACCGGGCGGATGACCGCCGCCGAGCTGGCCGAGCTGCGCGCCGCCCTGGAGGACCCCGCCTACGCGCGCGTGCCCGAGCGGCCGGACGGGCCGCCCGTCGCCGACGGGTTCCAGTACTCCGTGACGTACGACCACCGGCTCGTCGTCGCGGGCGACCGCGAGCGGCCCGCCGCCCTCCAGCGCGTCTTCGACGCCCTCCCCGGAGGCGGCCCCCCGACCGCCCCCTGAGGCCGTCGGGAACCGCGCGGCGCGGGGCCGCCGCACCCCTTCCGTACCGCCTCCGCGTCACCCCGTGACTCCGTAACGTGTTTGTCCCGGCCGTCCGCGCTCCGCGAGGATGGCCGGGTCGACCCGTAATCCCTACGACGAGACACGGAGTGATCATGAACGGCCCCGTCACCCTCGACCGCCGCGAGGGCCCGTACGGCGAAGTCGTCCTGCGCCGGCGGGACGCCGAGGACCGCACCGACTTCGAGATCATCGCCAACGGCACCTTCCTGATGGACACCTCCGACGGACGCTCCGAGCGGCTGCTCGTCGACGCGGCCATGGGGGCGCTGCCCGAGCACGCGCGCGTGGGCGCGTCCGTCCTGATCGGCGGCCTCGGCGTCGGCTTCTCCCTGGCGCACGCCGCCGCCGACCCGCGCTGGGGCCGGATCGCGGTGGTCGAGCGGGAGGAGGCGATCATCGACTGGCACCGGCGGGGTCCGCTCGCCTCGATCTCCGGGCGCGCCCTCGCGGACGAGCGGGCCGTGATCCTGCACACGGATCTGGTGGAGTACCTGGAGACCTCCTCCGACACCTACGACGCGCTCTGCCTGGACATCGACAACGGTCCGGACTGGACCGTCACCGAGGACAACGAATCCCTGTACGGGGCAAGGGGTTTGGCGTCCTGCGCGGCCCGGCTGAACCCCGGCGGGGTGCTCGCCGTGTGGTCCGCGCGACCGTCCGGCGATTTCGAAGAGTCCTTGCGGAATGCCGGATTCAGCGGGGTACGGACGGAAGAGATCCCCGTTGCCCGGGGCGTCCCTGACGTGGTCCACCTCGGCATCCGGCCTGCGTAGCCGGGACGCGGTCGGTACCTCTAGGCTGCTGCACCGACATCGGCGACGCGAGGCGGGGCAATGGAGCAGACACACACCACTCACCACGGTGCGGCGGCGACTCCGGGGGCCCAGCGGCGCGTCCTGGTCGTCGAGGACGACGCGACCATCGTGGAGGCGGTCTCCGCCCGGCTGCGGGCCGAGGGCTTCCTCGTGCAGACGGCCACCGACGGCCCGGCCGCCGTCGAGGCGGCCGAGGCGTGGCAGCCGGACCTGATGGTCCTCGACGTGATGCTGCCCGGCTTCGACGGCCTGGAGGTCTGCCGCCGGGTGCAGGCCCAGCGCCCGGTGCCGGTGCTGATGCTCACCGCCCGGGACGACGAGACCGACATGCTGGTCGGGCTGGGCGTCGGTGCCGACGACTACATGACGAAGCCTTTCTCCATGCGTGAGCTGGCCGCCCGCGTGCACGTGCTGCTGCGCCGGGTGGAGCGGGCCGCGCTCGCCGCCGTCACCCCGCGCAGCGGGATCCTCCGCCTGGGCGAACTGGAGATCGACCACGCGCAGCGCCGGGTCCGGGTGCGGGCCGAGGACGTCCACCTGACGCCGACCGAGTTCGACCTGCTGGTCTGTCTGGCCAACACCCCGCGCGCGGTGCTCTCCCGGGAGCAGCTGCTCGCCGAGGTGTGGGACTGGGCGGACGCCTCCGGCACCCGGACCGTGGACAGCCACATCAAGGCGCTGCGCCGGAAGATCGGCGCCGAGCGGATCCGTACGGTGCACGGCGTCGGGTACGCGCTGGAGACCCCGGCGCCGTGAACCGGCCGGGGCGGCGCCCGGGGGGGTCCAGGCGCCGGATCGCGATCTCGATCAAGACGAAGCTGGGGGCGCTGGTCGTCGGCGCGGTGCTGCTGACCTCCGGCCTGGCCCTGGTGGCGATCCGCACGTCCACCGAGTTCCGGTACATCACGATCTTCGCGATGATCGCGACGCTGCTGATCACGCAGTTCGTGGCGCAGTCGCTGACGGCGCCGCTGGACGAGATGAACACGGTGGCGGGGTCGATCTCGCGCGGCGACTTCTCGCGGCGGGTGCGGGGCGCGGACCGGCGCGACGAGCTGGGCGACCTGGCCTCGACGATCAACCGCATGGCGGACGACCTGGAGGCGGTGGACCGGCACCGCAAGGAGCTGGTCGCCAACGTCTCGCACGAGCTGCGCACGCCGATCGCGGCGCTGCGGGCGGTCCTGGAGAACGTGGTCGACGGGGTCTCGGAGGCCGATCCGGAGACCATGCGCTCGGCGCTGAAGCAGACCGAGCGGCTGGGCCGGCTGGTGGAGACGCTGCTGGACCTGTCACGGCTCGACAACGGTGTCGTACAGCTGCGGGCCCGCCGTTTCGAGGTGTGGCCCTACCTGTCGGGGGTGCTGCGGGAGGCGAACCTGGCGGCGGCGCAGCGCGGACTGCCGTCGACGTCCGGGCTGCACCGGCGCACCGACGTCCACCTGCACCTGGACGTGCAGCCGTCCGACCTGACGGCGTACGCCGAC
This sequence comes from Streptomyces sp. NPDC035033, assembly GCF_040636735.1. NCBI lineage: Bacteria > Bacillati > Actinomycetota > Actinomycetes > Kitasatosporales > Streptomycetaceae > Streptomyces > Streptomyces sp. NPDC035033. Next base: position 5,592 of record NZ_JBEZUZ010000173.1, read on the forward strand.
GTGGAGCGGCTGCACCAGGTGATGGCGAACCTGATCGACAACGCGGTGAAGCACTCCCCGCCGCACGGGCGGGTGACGGTGCGGGCCCGGCGCGGCCCGTACCCGGATTCGCTGGAGCTGCTGGTCGAGGACGAGGGGCCGGGCATCCCGGAGGCGGAGCGGCACAAGGTCTTCGAGCGGTTCAACCGGGGCGCGGCCCCGGACCGCCAGGGGCCGGGGAGCGACGGGGGCACCGGCCTCGGCCTCGCGATCGCGCGCTGGGCCGTGGACCTGCACGGTGGCGGGATCGGAGTGGCCGAATCCTCACGCGGGTGCCGCATCCGCGTCACCCTTCCGGGCAGCCTCCCCTTCCGGGATTGACGTAGGGTTCGAACCGGAAGCGAACGTTCTGCGTGTACACGGGCAGGACGTGGTCAGGGATGCGGCCGAAGACGGCCGTAGCCGCGCTTTTCCGTACCCTCACACATGCGGAACCACGCTTGTTTCCCGCCATTCACAGCGTCGAAACACCTCGTCAAGTGTGACTTGCGCGACGTTGGAGTGCCCGGCCTGCACGTCCCGCCCGGACAGGCGTAGCCTTTATTTCCGCTGTCCATCACCTTGCGAAGCGGAAGAGGGCGGTTGCCGCCGTGTCGTCTCAGTCCCCCAGTACCCCGAGCTCCCCGGCCGACCAAGACGGGCGTGGCGTGAGCCCCGCAGCCGCCTTCGGTGCCAATGAGTGGCTCGTCGACGAGATTTACCAGCAGTACCTCCAGGACCCGAATTCGGTCGATCGTGCCTGGTGGGACTTCTTCGCCGACTACAAGCCGGGTGCGGCGGAGACCCCGTCCGCCCCGGCCGCGGTAGCGGTCGAGGAGGAGGCGGCGCTCCTCGGGGAGCGAGCTGCGGTAGTCGCTGAAGATCTTGCCGAGGGCGACCCGGTCGAGGTCGGCGA
>NZ_JBEZUZ010000174.1:0-6475 GCF_040636735.1 Streptomyces sp. NPDC035033
GTGAAGAGCCACTCCAGCATCTCTTCGTCGGTGAAGCCGTCGCCCCGGCGGCGGCCCCGCTGGGGCATGCGGATGGCGACCGCGCTGTCCGTGGTGGTGCTGGCGGCCGGCGGGATCGGGCACGCGGTGGTGACCGGCCTGGACACCGGGATCACGCGGGTGGACCCCTTCAAGGACATGAAGAACCGTCCCCAGGCGGGGACCGGCATGAACGTGCTCGTCGTCGGCACCGACGGGCGCGACCGGATCACCCCCGAGGAGAAGAAGAAGTACCGGCTGGGCGGGGCGCCCTGCCACTGCACGGACACCGTGCTGCTGGTGCACATCTCGGAGGACCGGGAGCGGGCGAGCGTCGTCTCGCTGCCCCGGGACTCGTACGCCGAGCTGCCCGAGCACACCGACCAGAACAGCGGCGAGAAGCACCGGGCGCACCCGGTGAAGCTGAACGCCGCCTACGCGGAGGGCGGGCCCGCGCTGACCGTGCGGACGGTGGAGGCGATGACCCGGGTCAAGATCGACCACTATCTGGAGGTCGACTTCACCAGCTTCATGCGGACGGTGGACGCGGTCGGCGGGGTGCAGATCTGTACGGCGAAGCCGGTGAAGGACGCGTACACGGGCCTCGATCTGGCGGCCGGCACGCACGAGCTGGACGGCGGGCAGGCGCTCCAGTACGTGCGCTCCCGGCACATCGACGGGGCCGCGGACCTCGGGCGGATGCAGCGGCAGCAGAAGTTCCTGGCGGCCCTGGTGGACCGGCTGACCGGTGGCGGGGTGCTGTTCAACCCGGTGCGGTTCCGGGAGGTGGCGACGACGCTGCTGGGGTCGGTGCGGGCCGACGAGGACTTCGGCACGGACCAGCTGCTGGCGCTGGCCAAGGCGATGCGGGGGTTCACGCCGGCGTCCTCGGAGTTCGTGTCCGTGCCGGTCGGGGACGTGGACTTCCCGGTGAAGGGCATCGGGTCGACCGTGAAGTGGGACGCGGCGAAGGCGCAGAAGCTGTTCGCGGCGGTGCGGGAGGACCGGCCGCTGGCCTCGCGTCCGGAGCCCGCCGCGAAGAAGCCGAAGGCCGTGGTGGTGGACGTGGCGCCGAGGACGATCCGGGTGCAGGTCTACAACGGGACCCGGATCGACGGGCTCGGGCGGAAGGTGGACGACGCGCTGCGGGGGGCCGGCTTCGACACGACGCGGACGCCGATGACGGCGGCGGGGGACGAGCTGAGGCGGACCGTGATCGAGTACGACCCCCGGTGGGACCGGTCCGCGAAGTCGCTGGCGGCGGCGCTGCCGGGGGCGGAGCTGAGGGCGGTGCCGGGGCGGGGCGGGACCCTGCGGGTGACGGCGGGATCGGAGTACCGGGGGGTCACGGCGGTGCGGACGGAGAGCTCCGCGGCGCGGGGGCCGTTCGAGGCGGTCACCGGGGACCAGGTCGTCTGTCCGTGATCGGCGGTGCGGGTCCGGGCCCGGCGGCTCCGGCGCCGCGCAGGGCGCCGTCCGGTGCGCCCGCCCTCCCCCGGGGTCCGTCCCGGGGCCCCGGCCCCGCGGAACGCCCGCCCGCGTCCCGGGGACGTCCGCTCAGTCGGTGTAGCCCTCGGCGGCCCGGCGCTCCCGCAGTTCCTTGATGGCCTGGCGGCGGGCCAGGCGGTGGGTGCGGCGGATCTGGGCCTCCTGGTAGCGGCGCTTGTCCTGCTCGGTCTCGGGGATGACCGGGGGGACCGTGCGGGGCTTGCCGTCGGCGTCGACCGCGGCGAAGACGAGGTACGCGGAGCCGACCTGGGTGGCGGGGGTGGTGTCGTTCCAGCGCTCGGCCAGGACGCGGACGCCGACCTCCATGGAGGAGCGGCCCGTCCAGTTGACCTGGGCCTTGACGTGGAGGAGGTCGCCGACGCGGACGGGCTCCAGGAAGGCCATCTCGTCCATGGAGGCGGTCACGGCCGGGCCGCCGGAGTGGCGGCCGGCGACGGCGCCCGCCGCGTCGTCCACCAGCTTCATGATCACGCCGCCGTGCACCGTCCCGAGGAGGTTGGTGTCGTGGCTGGTCATGATGTGGCTGAGGGTGGTGCGGGAGGCCGAGGTGGGCTTGCCCGGGATAGCGCCCTGTTCTGTCATGTCCTCCACCTTATGCCGGGTATCGCTGTTGTCTGCTTTGCATCAGCTTGGCAACAGCACCGGTCCTATTTTCCACCCGGCCTGTCGCCCGGAAAGCGGGGACCGGCACACTGGTCCGCATGAATGAGTGGCCTGAGCAGCCCGAGGGCGCCCGCCCCATGCGGCACGTGCAGCGACGACCGCAGGGGCCCCAGTCTTCGCAGTACCAGCAGGGATACGACCAGGGGCAGGCGTACAACCCGAACTTCACTCAGGCGCAGGCCACGGGGTACGACTCCGGGTACAGCACCGGACAGGTCTACGGCTCCCCGCAGGGCGGCCGGGGGCACGGCGGGCCGGGGGGACCCGCCGGGCCCGGCACCCGTCCCGCCGGTGCCGCGCCGGACTGGCGCAAGCGGATCAAGGTCGGGTCGATCGTGCTCGTGGCCGGCGTCCTCGCGTGGGGCATCGGCACCTACGCGTGGGCGAGCTCGCAGATGCGCAACGAGGTGGACCTGTCCAAGGTCATCGAGCGGCCGGCCGAGGGCGACTGCACGACGTACCTGATCGTCGGTTCCGACAGCCGCGAGGGCATGTCGGCCGAGGAGAAGAAGAAGCTGCACACCGGTTCCGCGGAGGGCAAGCGGACCGACTCGATGATGATCCTCGCGGCCTGCTCCAGCGGGAACACGATGGTCTCGCTGCCCCGCGATTCCTGGGTGACGATCCCGAACTTCGTCGGCTCCGAGTCCGGCAAGGCGTTCCCGGCGCGCGGCGGCTCCAAGCTGAACGCGGCCTACGCGATGGACGGGCCCGAACTGCTGGTCCGCACCGTGGAGTTCAACACCGGGCTGCGGATCGACCACTACGCGGAGATCGGCTTCGCCGGCTTCGCGAACATCGTGGACGCGCTCGGCGGCGTCGAGATGAACATCGAGAAGGGCTTCAAGGACAAGAAGTCGGGCGCCGACTTCCAGGCCGGGAAGCAGACCCTCGACGGCGAGCAGGCCCTCGCCTTCGTCCGCACCCGCTACGCCTTCGCCGAGTCGGACCTGGCGCGGACCAAGAACCAGCAGAAGTTCCTGTCCGCGCTGGCGAACCAGGCGGCGACGCCGGGCACGATCCTCAACCCGTTCGCGCTGTACCCGACGCTCGGCGCCGGCCTGGACACGCTGATCGTCGACAAGGACATGTCCCTGTGGGACCTGGGCCAGATGTTCTTCGCGATGAAGAGCATCAGCGGCGGCGACGGCAAGTCCATGAACATGCCGATCGCGGGCAGCGCGCCGCAGGGCTCCCTGAAGTGGGACATGCCGAAGGTGAAGCAGCTCGTCGAGCAGATCAAGAACGACGAGCCGGTCACGGTCACATCGGACCGCTGACGAGACGTCCCGGCCGGCGCCCGTTCGGTGCGCCGGCCGTTTCGTACGTGACGGCAGAAACGGGGAGGTTTCACGGTGCCGTGGGACGAGTGGGAGCAGCTGAAGAGCGAGGCGGTCGGACGGGAGCCGGCGGCGATGCGGCTGAACCAGCTGGCCGCGCCGGACGGGGGCGGCGGCTACTCGGAGGACCTGAAGACGGACAAGCGGGCGTGGGTGAAGGCCGGGGACGGGGTGACGGGCCTGAAGGAAGGGCATCGCCACGTCCCTGACGAAACTGGAGTCCGGGCAGGCGGGCCTCGGGGACACCGGCGGGATCCAGAGCGCGGCGGCCCAGCAGGAGCTGTACGAGTCCTGGAAGAAGTACGTGGGTGACGTGAGCGCCCGCTGCGACGCGCTCGGCGGGCTGCTGAAGGCGGCCGGGCACGACCTGGCGAAGACCGACGAGTCGGTGAAGCAGGAGCTCGACGCGCTGGCGGCGAAGTACGGCGACACGGACGCGGTCGGCGGCCAGGCGAAGGAGAAGTGAGCGCGCTCATGGACCTGAAGACCCTGAAGGCCTTCAAGCAGGCCGAGTACGAGGAGGCGGCGGACGGCTACCGGGCCGTCGGCGACATGGCGAGCGCGGCCAAGGACGCCGTCGACGGGCGGATCACCGCGGGGCTGCGGGCCGAGGTGCAGGGCGCGGCGGCGGACGCGGCGCTCGCCGAGCTCAAGAACCTGTCGGGCAACTTCCACTACGCGCAAACCCAGTGCGGTCTGGTGAGCACGGCGCTGAACGGCTTCGCCTTCGACGTCGGGGCGGCCAAGCGGAAGCTCGACGCGGCGCTCGCGGACGCGCAGGCCGGCGGCTGCACGGTGAACCCGGACGGTTCGGTGTCCTTCCCGGCAGGTTCGAAGCCAGGCGCGGAGAAGCCCGCCGACGGCGGCACGGTGTCCGGCAGCCCCGGAGGGACCGACACCTCGGACGCGATCGAGCGCCAGGCGATCAACATCCACCCGAACCCGTACTACGGCCGGGCCCTCGGCTACGCCAACCGCATCGCCGACGCGCTGAAGGAGGCGACGGACGCCGACGCGAAGTGGGCGCCGAAGCTGCGGGCGCTGAAGGCCGACGACGACCTGAAGGTGTCGGACAAGGACTGGGCGGACGCCCAGTCCGACATGGGCGGCGTCGGCGATGCCGGCAAGGCCTACCTGGAGTCGCTGCCGCAGCCGCCGGAGAGCGGCGCCCCGAAGGACAACGCGGCCTGGTGGAAGGGGCTGTCCCCGGAGGACCAGGAGGCCTGGATCTCCCTGCGCCCGGCCTCCGTGGGCGCGCTCGACGGCCTGCCGTCGACCGTGCGCGACGAGGCGAACCGGGTGGTGCTCGCGGAGAAGGCGGGCCAGTACCGGATGGAGCTGAACTCCATCCCGAAGCCGCCGGCCAACGAGTGGACGTGGATCACGGCCGGCCGGTACCCGGTCAAGGTGCACACCGACGAGTGGATGGCCTGGAACCGGGAGTACGGCGCCCGGTACGAGCAGCTGAACAAGTCCCTCAAGGGCATGGACGCGATCCAGGCGCGCTTCGACCGGACGGGTGTGGAGGGGCGGCCCGAGGCGTACCTGCTCGGTTTCGACCCGGAGAAGAACGGCCGGGCGATCATCGCCAACGGCAACCCCGACACGGCGGACCACCAGGCGGTGTACGTGCCGGGCACCACGTCCAACCTGGGCTCCATCGACGGCGACATCAAGCGGATGGAGCGGCTCTGGGCGGTCGCCGACGGCGCCGACAACGGCTCCGTGTCCACCATCACCTGGCTCGGCTACGACGCCCCGCAGGACATCGTCAAGGACGCGCCCTTCAAGCACTACGCGGATGACGGCGCCCCGGCCTACAACCGCTTCCTCGACGGTCTCGACGCCTCGCGCTCGGTGGACTCCGATCCGCACCGCACGGCGATCGGCCACTCGTACGGCACGACGCTGATCGGCTCGGCCGCCCGGCAGGGGGATCTGAACGCGGACGACGTGATCTTCGCGGGAAGCCCCGGCGTTCAGGTGCCCAAGGCCGAGGACATGGACGTCCCCAAGGGCCGTGTGTGGAACCAGGAGGCGGACTGGGACTTCGTCCCGGACGTCGGCCGGTTCGGGCACGGCGGCACCGACTGGGACGGTCCGTTCACCATCCCCAGCGACCCGCGCTTCGGAGCCAACCAGATGCAGACGGACGGGTCGGGTCACAGCGAATACTGGAACGAGGGTTCCGAGAGCCTGAAGAACCAGGCGCTGGTCGTCGCGGGCAAGCCGGACGACGTGGAACTGAAGGCGCCGCCGAACCCCACCCCTGGAGTGCGCTAAACCGATGAAGACCAAGATGGGCGCGGCCGCGCTCCTCGTCTCCCTCACCGTCACGACCCTCACTGGATGCGGCATGACCGAAGACAAGACCCCGTCCGCGGGCATCAGCGGCACGGATCAGGCCATCGAGACGACGAAGGGTGTGTCCAGCGAGATCTACGACCTGATCGGCCTGAAGGGACGCGCCACCAAGGCCGGCGTCATCACCAACGAGTGCCCGGGCAAGGACCCGGAGAAGTACTTCAGCACCTTCCACATGTGGACTTTCACCCCGGCGGAGCAGGGCCGGCTCGACGGTGTGATGGAGCGGCTGAAGGCGGAGCTGCCCGGGAAGGGCTGGGAGGTCGTCGGCTTCGAGCCCGACACCAGCCGGAACCAGAACCTCACCCTCACGGCCGACAACGACGCCAAGAAGCACAGCGTCAAGGTCACGTACTGGGCGAAGGACGAGCCGCCGAAGCTGAACGTGGCCGTCGTCTCCGGCTGCTACGAGGTGCCGGAGGGCGAGACGGTCGAGTAGGCCCGTCGCTCGCGGCCCCCGGTTTCCCGCCGGGGGCCGCTTCGGCGGGTTACGGGAGGTTGCGGGCCATGACGATGCGCTGGACCTGGTTGGTGCCTTCGTAGATCTGGGTGATCTTGGCGTCGCGCATCATGCGCTCGAC
>NZ_JBEZUZ010000175.1:0-6433 GCF_040636735.1 Streptomyces sp. NPDC035033
GCCCCCCGGTCCGCGAGCGCGGACCGGGGCTCCTTCGCGTGTCGCCCGGGGGGGGCACCGCCTACAGCGGCGCGCCCTCCTCGGCGATCTTGAACATCAGGTCGGCGACGCGGCCGGCGGCGTGGCCGTCGTCCAGGTCGCAGAACTGGTGGTGGAACTCGTCGTACTTCTCCTGGTACTCCGCCGCGACCGCGTCGATGTCCCGGATCGCCCGGAGCAGCTCGTCCGAGGTCTCGACCAGCGGGCCCGGGGCGTCGTTCTCGAAGTCGAAGTAGAAGCCGCGCAGGCGGTCCCGGTAGTGCTCCAGGTCGTACGTGAAGAAGAGCATCGGGCGGCGCAGGTGCGCGTAGTCGAACATGACCGACGAGTAGTCCGTGATCATGATGTCGGCCGCCAGGTACAGGTCCGCGATGTCCGGGTACTCGGAGACGTCGAAGACGAAGCCGTTCCCGGCGCCCGGGATGCTGTCCACGATGTTCGAGTGGCGGCGGATCAGGAAGACGTGGTCGTCGCCGAGGCGGCGGCGGGCGTCCTCCAGGTCCACCCGGAGGTCGAACTTGAACTGGCCGCGGGCGTGCGACAGGTCGTCGCGCCAGGTCGGCGCGTAGAGCACGACCTTCTTGTCCGCGGGCAGGCCCAGCTTCGCCTTCACCGCGGCCGCGCGCTCGTCGCGGTCCTCGGCGTACAGGTAGTCGTTGCGCGGGTAGCCCGTCTCCGCGACCAGGCCGTTGTAGCCCATGGCCCGCTTGAGGATCGGGGTGGAGAAGCGGTTCGACGAGACCAGGACGTTCCAGCTCTCGGCTTCCTTGACCAGACGCTCGTGGTAGTTCGGGTCGAACTTCGGCGCGTCGATGTCCAGGCCGATCTTCTTCAGCATCGTGCCGTGCCAGGTCTGCACGATCACCTGGCCCGCGCGGCGGCGGATCCAGTGCGGCAGGTGGGCGTTGGTGATGATGTACCGCGACCGGGCCAGCGCCTCGTACCACTCGCGGCCCTGGAAGCGCACCGGCTTCACCGTGTCGGGCAGCTCGACCTGGCCGTCGCGGACCAGCCACAGGTGCTCGATGTCGGTGCCGCGGCGCAGCAGCTCCTCGTGGATGGCGCGCGGGCTGTCCGAGTACTGCTTGCCGTTGTAGCTGATGTACAGCACCGAGTCGCGCAGCGGCAGCTCGCGGCCCTTCTCGTACACCTCCTGGCGCAGCTGGTACTGGCGGTTGTCGCCGCGCTCCAGCGGGGTCAGGTCGGGCAGGCAGTTGAGCTGCGGGTGGTCCTGCCAGTGGACCTCCAGCCAGTTCTCGCGGCCGTTGTGCACGCCCTGCAGCGGGAACTGGGGCACGGCGAGCCGGTCGACGACGAGCGGCAGCGCCGGCGCGTCGTCCCCGGCCTCCAGGCGGAAGACCCAGCGGCCGGCCTTCAGCGGCAGGCCGCCGCCGGTGCCGGACATGGTGGACGGGCGGAAGGTCGCCTCGAAGGTGCCGTCCGCAGCAACGTTCAGCGGGACGGTCCGCTCGTCGAAGCGGTTCTTCGCGCTGATGACCAGGTGGTAGTCGGTCAGGTCCACCGGCGCGGTGCCGCGGACCAGGAAGGTGCCGTCGGTGCCGGCGATCCCGGTGATCCTGCCGCGCAGCGGGCGGCCGGAGAACTTCAGGTAGCCGTTGGTGCCGGAGAGCACCGCCACCTCGTTGAGCGAGGCGTCCTCGCCGTAGGCCTCGGTGAGGCGGACCTGGAGGTCGGCCAGGTCGTCCTGGACGACGACGCGGAGGCGGCGCGGCTTCTCCTCGCCCGCCTGGAGCTGGAGCTGGGTGCTCCAGTTGCGGCGCATCTGCTTGGCCGGGTCGGCGCCCGCGGTGTCGGCGGTCTCCAGGTGCTCCGGCAGCAGGGCCACGTCCTTCAGCGGGACGCGGATCCGCAGCTCGGTGCGGTCGCCGGAGGCGGAGACGGTCTCGGCGGGGACGAGGAAGGCCTCGCCGCTGCTCTGGTTGATGATCCGCAGGGAGACGTCGACGCCCGGGGCGACGGCCTCGCGCAGCAGACCGTCGACGACGATCGCGTCCCCGTCCGGCGCGAAGCCGGTGACCAGGAACGGAACCTTCTCGACGCGCAGCTTCAGCGCGGCGCGGCGCAGCTCGGGGACGATCCGGTGGGTCTCGTCGAGCCAGTGGTAGGGCGGGTAGGCGGTGCGGTCGGAGCCGTACGAGTGCACCGAGCGGGAGCGCACCAGGCCGCCGGAGAGCACGCGCATGCCGACGTGCCAGAGACCCTCCTGCCACTGGCCGCCCTTGCGGAAGCGGCTCAGGTCGATCTCGGTCTCCCAGCCGGCCCAGTCGAAGCTGTGCCCGCGGTTCTTCCAGCCGGAGGCCGTGGTGGCCTCGTCGGTCTGGAGGTTCTTCAGCGGGATCAGCATCCGGCGCTGGGTGCCGTCCTTCTTCAGCTGGAGCAGCTTGACCACGCTCCGCCTGCTGCTCTGGTCGACGCGGTCGATCCAGGCGTGGCCGGAGAGCCGCAGCTTGCCGCCGGGCAGCCACTCCAGCTCCTTCAGCGGCGAGCGCAGCTGGAGGTCCTGGTCCATCCGGAGGACCTTCTTGGGCAGCTGGGTCGACTCCAGGACCGGGTACTTCGCGTACCGGCGGAAGGAACCGTCGAGCTCGACCGGCTCGCCGAGGCGCTCGGCCTCGATGAAGGCCAGGAGCTCGGCCAGGGCGTGCTTGCGGACCAGCAGCCACTTGACGCGCAGCGCCGTGGGCAGCGCCGTGACCGTCTTCAGGTCGATCTGGTCGAGGAACTTGTTGGCCGCGGTCATGAACTCCGCGCGGTACTCCTCGTCGCCGTCCGGCAGCACGTTGAGGAAGATGCGCAGGTCACCGGTGAGCACGGTCTTGTCGTACTCGCGCTTGAGCTCGTCGGCGCCCGGCTCGTTCCGCTGGGCCAGGAAGCGGCTGACGCTCTCCACCGCGGAGGCGCGGTCGCGGGCGGCCTTGGGCTCGGTGCGGCGCTGGGTGATCGACGGGGCGGCCTCGCCCTCGCGCAGACGCCAGTAGTACGTGGTCTCGCTGATGATGTCGACGGACTCGGCGAGGTACTGCGCCGGGACGATCACCGGGGTGTCCTCGTACAGGACGCCCTCGGGGAAGCGCAGCGCGTGCTGCTCCCAGAAGTCGCGGCGGAAGACCTTGTTGCAGGCGATGCGGTCGGTGAGTAGCGCGCGCTTGCGGCTCACGTGCGTCTTCTTGACCGCGCCCCGGGAGAGGAAGCGGTGCATCGGGGACTGCCAGATGCGGGTGGAGTTGATGTGCTCCACGTTGCCGGTGGCGAAGGAGGAACCGGTCTCGTCCAGGGTCTCGATCATCAGCCGGTAGGCGTCCGGCGGGATCAGGTCGTCGCTGTCGACGAACGCGATGAACTCGCTCTCCGGCGCCAGGCTGTCCAGACCGGTGTTGCGGGCGGCGCCCAGGCCGGCGTTCTCCTTCCGGATGAGCCGGAAGCGGGCGTCCTTGGCCGCGAACTCCGCCGCGATCTCGTGGGACTCGTCGGTCGACCCGTCGTCCACCATGATCACTTCCAGGTCCTGGAAGGTCTGCACGGCGAGCGAGTTCAGGCAGGCGGGCAGGTAGTACGCCACGTTGTATATCGGGACGATGACGCTGAGCCTGGGAGCCATGTAGTTCTGCGTTCCTTTCCGGTTCAGACCCGCTCGACAGGCTCGAGCGTCTGAGGGGTGACGGGGCGTGCTATCGGTTTTTCCAGCGGACCGCTGGTGGGTCCCCTTCCGGTGGAGGGGAGCTTCTCCCCTCCGGGAAGGACCCGCCTGCCGGCCCGTCCGCCCCGGCGCCGGAGCGCAGCACCGCCGCAGCTCTTCAGAATAGACGATGGGCCCATCGGCCGTTCGAACCCAGTTGGCCCCCGCCTCACCCGCCGGGAGGGCTCCGTTCACCGGCCGCCCGGGCCCGTTCGACCGCCCGCGCCCCGGAAGCCCTTCCGGTACTCCTGTCATACTGCGCTTGAGCGGTTCGACTGAGGAGAGACACACGGCATGCCGTCTGCAGCTACCCCCCGTTTCAGCGTGATCATCCCTGTCTACGGGGTCGAGGGCTACATACGCGAATGCCTCGATTCGGTCACCTCGCAGAGCTGTCCGGACTTCGAGGTCATCGCGGTCGACGACTGCTCGCAGGACAGCAGCGGCGCCATCATCGACGAGATCGCCGCCCGCGACCCGCGGGTCCGCGCCGTCCACCGCGAGCGGAACGGCGGCATCGGCGCCGCCCGCAACACCGGCATCGCCCACGCCCGCGGCGACTACCTGCTCTTCCTCGACGGCGACGACTCCCTCCGCCCCGGCTCGCTCCAGGCCATGGCCGACCGGCTCGCCGAGACCGACGACCCCGAGGTCCTCCTCTTCGACTACGTCCGCACCCACGTGGACGGCAGCGTCGAGCCGAGCAAGTCCGGCAAGCACATCGCCTCCATCGGCGACCGGGTGGTCGACCCCCGCGACCACCTCGACCTGCTCCGGATCTTCGCCGTCGTCTGGAACCGCGTCTACCGCCGCGACTTCTTCACCTCCGGCGGCTTCGACGGCGCCGGCTTCCGCTTCACCGACGGCCTCTACGAGGACGCGCTCATGGTCTACACGACCATGGCCGCCGCCCGGCGCGTCGCCGGCCTGGAGTACGTCGTCGTCGAGTACCGCCAGCGCCGCCAGGGCAGCTCCATGCGGAGCAGCTCGCCGCGCAAGCACTTCGTGATCTTCGAGCAGTACCAGCGGGTCTTCGACTACCTCGAAGGCCGCCCCGGCCTCGACGACTACCGCGAGATCGTCTTCGAGCGGATGGTCAGCCACTTCCTCTACACCCTGGCGCGCGGCTTCCGAATACCGCGCAGCCACCGCCGCGCCTACGTCCACCAGGCCGGCAGGGCCTACCGGAAGAACGAGCCCAAGGGCTTCACCCCGCCGCCCGGCATCACCGGGCTGAAGTTCAAGGTGCTGCGGACCGGCTCGTACGCCGCCTTCGAATCGCTCAAGGCGGCCAACGGCACCCGCGAGACCGCCTTCCGCGCGCTGGGCCGGTCCAAGCGCTGGGGCGGCCGCAAGGCCCTCAAGACCTACTACGCGGTACAGCGCCGGCTCCCCCTCGACGACGACCTCGCCGTCTACTCCGCCTACTGGGGCCGCACCCCCGGCTGCAACCCGCTCGCCATCCACGAGGCCGCCAAGAAGCTGGCGCCGAACCTGCGCGGCGTCTGGGTGGTCAACCCGGCGCACGCCGGCAAGGTGCCCGCGGGCATCACCCGCGTCGCCCCCGCCACCTTCGGCTACTGGAAGGCCATGGCCCGGGCGAAGTACCTGGTCAACAACGTGAACTTCCCGGACTCGGTGGTCAAGCGCCCCGGTCAGGTCCACCTCCAGACCCACCACGGCACCCCGCTCAAGCGGATGGGCCTGGACCAGCAGAACTACCCGGCCGTCGCCAAGAGCATGGACTTCGGCAAGCTCATGGAGCGGGTCGACCGCTGGGACTGGAGCGTCTCCTCCAACCAGCACTCCACCGAGCAGTGGGAGCGGGTCTACCCGGCCCCCTTCCGCACCCTCAACACCGGCTACCCGCGCAACGACGTCTACTACCGGGCCGGCGCCGAGGACGTCCGCCGGATCCGCGGCGCCCTGGGCATCGCCCCCGGCAAGAAGGCGATCCTGTACGCACCGACCGTCCGCGACCACCAGAAGGACGCGTTCGTCGCCCGTCTGGACCTGGCCCGCTTCGCCCGCGAGCTCGGCCCCGACTACGTCCTCCTGATGCGCGCCCACTACTTCTACGGCGCCGACCGCGAGCTGAACGCCCTCGCCGAGCGCGGCGCGCTGATCGACGTCTCCCGCCACCCGTCGGTGGAGGAGCTGTGCCTGGCGGCGGACGCCCTGGTCACGGACTACTCGTCGATCATGTTCGACTACGCCAACCTCGACCGGCCGATCGTGACCTACGCCGACGACTGGGAGATGTACCGCACCTGCCGCGGCGTGACCTTCGACCTGCTCTCCGGCGAGCCCGGCGACACCCCCGGCGTGATCGCCACCACCGAGGACGAGCTGATCGAGGCCTTCCGCAGCGGCGCCTGGCGGGGCGAGCCCGCCGCCGCCCTCCGCCGCGCCTTCCGCGAGCGCTTCTGCACGTGGGACGACGGCCACGCCGCCGAGCGCGTGGTCCGCGCGGTCTTCCTGGGCGAGGAGACCCCGGCTCCCCCCGTCGTCCCGGTCGCCGACCGCACCCCGGCCCCCACCCCCGAAGCCGCCGAGACCTCCGCCGCCGCCGCGGAGCCGGAACACGTCGCCGGCTGACACACGCGAGAGGGGGGGGGGGGCGCGGGGGCGGGTCCGCGGGCGCCCCGCGGGGGAGGGGGGGGGGGTAGAATGAGGCGCGGCCCCGCCGAGAGGGGC